>JBJSYX010000407.1:0-2165 GCA_046090005.1 Methylomonas sp.
GCGCAACTTGGAATCAAGCGATTGCTGGTGATGTGTTCAAACTCAATCAAACCAACAGCCATTTTCACGCTGAAGTTGTTGATGCAACTTTATTAGAACGCCTAAACAGCGGCGATATTCACCCAACCGGCGCCTTGTTTGGCAAAGGCGAGGGCGGTGTTAGCGGTGATGCTTTGGCGATTGAACAAGCCATCATCATGGCTCACCCCGAATTAACCGCCGGTTTATTAAAAGCCGGTTTGGAACACGACCGCCGCGCCTTGCGAGTGATTCCTGAAGATTTTTCATGGCAGTTTGCCGCCGATAACCAACTGAAATTAGCGTTTCGTTTACCAGCGGGCAGTTATGCAACGGGGTTGTTAAGGGAAATTGTCGATAGTCGTGTCGATTAGATTTCGATATTAGTTGTGTAGGTTGGGTTCGCTCGATAGAGCGTAACCCAACAATCGAAGCCAACACGCTAGGTTACGGCTAACGCCTAACCTGTACCAACCCAACCATCGACTATGATTTTAGCCCAGCCTCACCGTCTTTGACCAAAGCGCTGATCTTCATATTAGCTATCTGTTTCAGAAAATAGTCTCGGAAAAAAAATATCGATTGATTCCACTGGAAAACGCAGCGATACAGGGCCTTTAACTGTATCAGATCCTAATACACCTTTTTCTATCAGTGATGCCAAAACAGTTCTTCCTGTCCGCTCCCCTAAACCGCTAGAAGCAACGGCATCCCCTCGCGCGACCTCTCCATTGCGCCACACAGACTTCAAAATGTTGATTGCTTCGTTTCTGATTTGGTGGGTTTTGATGTATTTTTCTAACCGAAGCTCCATTGAATCAAAGTCATATAGACTTTCCATAAAACTGATCTGGTCTATGCATATATCAATGAACCAGTTAATAAAATCAGTTAAAGCCCTTCTTGATAGATTACCTCGACCATCCAGATCGCCTTGTCGTTTCATGTCGGCGTGATTCATCATCTGTTTGTAAGTCATTCCACCATCAAGACCTCGTGATAAGCCACGAGACACCGACCACAAACCATTTGCCCCTATGCCAGCATAAAGCGCCATTGCATGGCTCATTAGTCTACTAACACGGCCATTTCCATCGGGGAATGGGTGGATATAGTTAAATCGGTGATGTGCTGCCGCCATCGCTATAACTCGACTATTCATCCTCATCGGTTCCATGCAATATTTTTTTTCAAAATAGCCCATAAATGTTTCGACCACACAGCTACTTGGTGGAAAATGTTGACCGATCACAACATCGTGGATTGCTTTGCTACGGAAATCGCCTGGAACCATGTAAAAACTATGAGCATTGCTCTCTATCAAAAGCATTTCATCGGTGGCGTCTTTGTAAAAATCCCTATGAAGCTCTTTTATAAAATCAACAGACCACGGGTGTAGGGGGGCACCGTTTAAATAACGGTCGTCCAGTGCTTTTTGTAACCGAACATGTGCTCGTGCCTCAACTTGCAGATTGCGATTGCGACTATCGTTATCAAAATCTTCAGCTAACGCTCGCTCAATATCCCTTGGTTTTGTCTTATGCCCTTCAATAAGATTTGAGTAATAACAGTTTGTTATCCTCACCAAGTCAGCAAGGTTACTAGCTGTTTTTCGGTTGATGTTTTTGCCAAGTTGCGCTGCTTTCCAAACTAAATCTGTAGCGCGATCAGCCGTTGTTGAGTCAATTACGTCTAATAAGCAAGGTTCTATTCTGAACGGTGTTTCCAATTGCAATGACATATGCCGATCTCATTTTTACTGTAACTAATTGTTAGGTAAGGGTTTTTATAGTAAAAAGTATAGCATTTTTCCGATATACAATGCCGATGTGTAAATAAGTTATAACCCTATGTTTTTTAATAACTTATAAGTCTCTTGCGCGGTTTATTTGCCGATAAAGCTTGGCGGAATGTTGGTTGAGCATAGCTGAAGCCAACGTGGGGGGTAACAAATAGGGTTTGGAGCATGATAGCCGCGCCTTACGAGTGATTCCTGAAGATTTTTCATGGCAGTTTGCCGCCGATAATCAGCTGAAATTAGCGTTTCGTTATATTGATTCCGTTTTTTAAATTTAAATCGTTCCCACGCACGGCGTCACTGCCATTAAGTTAAGGAAACAGACAAAATGTAGGGTCGAATTTATTCG
>JBJSYX010000408.1:0-2425 GCA_046090005.1 Methylomonas sp.
ATAGCAAGCTATCTAGCAGTTCGGATGGAATGGGTTTTGATACGGTCATTTTTTTACTCCTTTTCTATAAGCGCAGTTTCCTGCTTAATGACCGTTTACACAAAAGTTCTTACACCCTCCAATTTTCATTCGAAGACATTTCTTTGATTAAGCTTCTCAAATCAAATGTTTCATCGTCCTTAATCCGCTCAACTCGTAACCGAAGATTATTAGCATTTTCCCATTCGTCTTTTCTTGGTCGATTGGTTTGAGCTTTACTTGCTAAAATCGCCACCGCTGTTTGTTCCAATTTTGGCAATTTTGATACTGTGATTTTTGGTTGATTCTCTACGACTTCCAATAAAACCTTATAGTCTGGATGCTCTTTTGTAGCATGTAGCTGACTTAATGCCTTTTCATAATTGTTACCTTTTAACTCCACCAATAAGATATGTCGCAGACTAGGCTGTTGATAAAAATAAAGACAATCACAACGGGAGCCTTCGGTAATCAATCCTGATTCGCCATTATTTTTAGATTGATCATCGACCCGAATTTTAATGGCTTCACCATTTTTTGAAGGCGTTAATTTAACGCCTTTACCTTTTTCCTGATAACTTAATGAAGAATGTTCACAATCATCTTTATTCATTATCAACAGTTGTTGTCGAATGGCGGTAATCATCAACGATGCTCCCATTCAATATCACGCATGGTTTCGTACAACTCATTGATACGATCAAAGGGTTCGGTAAATTCAGCTTCGTCAATTAAACCGGATGGCAGCAGAATATCTTTAACTTCACCATCATGAGCAAAATGATAAGCATGTACTGGCTTTTCAAGCGCCACTAAATCAGGGTGTTGAGCTTTGAATTGGACAATTTGACTATCTTCGGCATAACATTCGCTTAACTTGCCAAATTTAATCAGATTATTCACACAAGCCAGAATATAAGGACTATGTGTAATTAATATTAATCTAAGACCTTGATTAACCGCTTCTACTAATACGCTAATCAAGGCGCTTTGCGCTTCTGGGTGTAAATGTGACTCAGGTTCATCAATAATGACTAAACTATTCGGCTGCACCCAATATTTAAAGCCCACCAATAAAGGTGAAGTTTCAGTAACCATTGATGAAGCAAGGTGTAAACGAAGGTTATTTTCCGAGTTTTGCACCCTGTAGCGAAAATCAGGTAAAGCACCTTCCGGCTGATTCACAATTAAACTATCACTACCATATAAACGATTTTGTAATTTGTCAGCAATGGCTGTTAAAAAGCTTTGTTCTGCACTGTTAAGTTGATAAATTCGACTTAAAAAATCTTCGGTAGGTTTATCAATCCGAATTAATTTTCCGGTTCTTCGTGTATTTTGGCTTGACAACGTCTGATAAATACTATCTTCTAATCCAACATATTCATTAGCTCTAGCCCGATAAATCTCTTTATAGGTCAACATGTAATTTGAGCGGGCAGCAGGAAAATACTCTGTATCGTTACCGCCTATTGTGCGAAAAACTCTTGTTAAAAGCCCCCACAACACAACTTCCGGATACCTACTTAGACTTCTATCAGCAGAATCTTTTATTTGATAGACCACACCATTAATAATATCTTGTAATTCTTGATGTGTTAGCAAAGATGGAATGAGAGAATTTGATTCTTTTAAGTGAGAGATAACTTCAAAATCCGAACAAACAACATTAGTATTTTTAAATATATCACTATCATCATTAAAAAACTCACCCAATCGGTTTTTAAATAACGCCGCATGTAAGTTAATCAAATCAGGTAAGGCTTGCAATAAGACATCTGGCGTAAGTTGTTGCAAATCATTAATAGCACCTTCAATCGTAGAAATATTTTTTGAAAATAAAATCTTGTAAAAACCATCTACGTTATTTAAAAAACTAATTTTAAATTGCTCATTTTTGTGCAATCCATAGAGAACCTTTGCTAAATAACTTTTACCGGTGCCATTTGGCCCAACAAATACAGTCAAACCACCTAATTCAACAGTTGCTTGTTTAATTGAACCTAAATTAGTTACACTAATTTTCATTTTTTATCCTAATTTTATTTAGCTAATCTGAGTTCATACTGAGTAAGCTTTTTTAGAGAAATTAAGCATTACTTAAACCCAATTCTCAACCATCAATCCCTGCACCCGCTCAAACTCCCGCAAGTTATTGGTAACTAACACTAACCCCCGACTGCGAGCTTGAGCGGCAATGTGCAAATCATTCACACCAATAACCTGTCCGTTTTGTTCCAAATTCGCGCGGATATTGCCGTAATGAAAAGCCGCTGTAGCGTCATAACCTAAAACCATTAAGCGGCTACAAAAATCATCAACAACCGCTAAATTTCGCTCGGGAAATTGGCTTTTTTCTGCGCCATGGATTAACTCCGCCAAAGTAATTGCCGAAATCGCCATCCTT
>JBJSYX010000409.1:0-11015 GCA_046090005.1 Methylomonas sp.
GCTACCGGCGCTGATGGCGTGCCAACCGGCGGGTGCCAAATGGTTAAAAGTTGCTTCGCCAATCAGAGAGCGGCAAGAGTTGCCGGTGCAGAGAAATAGAACATTCATCATTAATGCCTTGGTAGCTATAAAAATTAGTTATCGCAACAGTCTTCAGGATGAGCTGTGCAACATTCGGCGGTCAGATACTCAACCAGTGCTTGCATCACGCTTAGATTGGCGCGGTAGCGCTGATAGCGTCCTTCTTGGGTAACATTGATTAAGCCAGCGTTGGTCATGGCTTTTAAATGGAATGACAGGTTAGTAGCGGGTAAGGACAAGCTAGTGGCAATTTCACCAGCCACCAAGCCCAGCGGGGCATTTTTAACCAATAACCGAAAGACATCCAGCCGGATGCTGGACGATAGTGATTCAAACAATGTAGTAGCAAGTTGATTATCCATAATGCGATATTACAATGATTATTGAAATATTGAAACAAAGAGGCGAGGATTAAAAATTGATGTGACGGAGTAGGAGGGTGTCCTAGATTTTGTGTAAACGGAATGTCTTAACGGCGTGGCATTCGCTCTTCAAACTGAATGCTAAACCGATTTAATGCGGCTTTCCAGTCATGCAATGGCATCGTCCATTTTTTACTGATATTCATCAGCGCCAAATAGAACAACTTCGACAAAGCCTCATCACTAGGAAACGAACCGCGGTTTTTAGTGATTTTCCGCAGACTCATATTCACCGACTCAATGGCGTTGGTGGTGTAAATAATCTTGCGTATTTCCGGTGGATAAGCGAAAAATGGGATGATGCGATCCCAGTTACGTCGCCAAATCTGAGCGATGGACGGATAAGCGTCACCCCATTGCGCCTCAAACTCCACCAGCCTTTGCTCAGCCTCATCTACCGTGGCTGATTGGTAAATCCGCTTCAGATCATTAGCCACCTGTTTACGCATTTTCCAGCTGACATAGTTCAAGCTGTTACGCACTAAATGCACGATGCAAAGCTGAACGGTCGCATGAGGATAAACGGTTTCGATCGCTTCGGGAAAGCCTTTCAGGCCATCGACACAGGCGATAAAAATATCGTCTACGCCGCGATTCTTCAACTCGGTCACCACCTGTAACCAGAACTTGGCGCCTTCAGTTTGGGAAATCCACAGCCCTAAAACTTCTTTTTCGCCATTGAGGTTGATGCCAATGGCCAGATACACCGCCTTGACGCGCACATTGCCGTTATCGCGGACTTTGACATGAATACAGTCAAGATAAACAACGGGATAGATAGGATCAAGTGGCCGCGCTTGCCAGGCTTTCACTTCATCCATCACCGCATCGGTGACCGAGGAAATCAGGCTTGACGAAATTTCGGTGCCATACAGTTCTTGCAGATGACTTTGGATTTCCCTGACAGTCAGACCTCGGGCGTAAAGCGAGATGATTTTGTCATCAAAACCGGTCCAGCGGGTTTGATGTTTAGCGACCATTTGTGGCTCGAAACTGCCGTGACGGTCTCGCGGAATCTCAATCGGTAACTCGCCAAAATCGCCTTTGAGGATTTTGCGACTTTTACCATTGCGGGTATTGCCGATGGGGTTGTTAACGGCTTCATGCTTGGCGTGTCCCAAATGGTGGGTCATTTCGGCCTCTAAAGCACGTTCAACCAACGCTTTGGTCAATTGTTTCAACAAGCCATTCTCGCCAATCAGATCTTCGGGTTTTTGATAGCCTGATAGCAAGCTATCTAGCAGTTCGGATGGAATGGGTTTTGATACGGTCATTTTTTTACTCCTTTTCTATAAGCGCAGTTTCCTGCTTAATGACCGTTTACACAAAAGTTCTTACACCCTCTCAAATTGCTATTATCGCGGCGTTGGTAAAACTTTTGTAATCACTATTGCGCTTTACCTTCACAGCTAACCGCCCTTGTTTTTGTATACAATTTCGACCTAAGCACATACAATGCCAGCTCTTTTTTGGCACTTAGCTAGAATCCAGTTTTAAATAGTCTTTTCTGTTTTATTACAATCACCTAACGCGCTCTAATTCGAGCCATAATCAATGAAACCGCTTTTAGAATTTTTCCCGATTGTTCTGTTCTTCATCGCTTACAAGCTTTACGACATCTACATTGCCACTGGCGTGGTGATTGTTGCCACTATTATTCAGGTGTTAATTTACTGGTTCCGTTATCGCAAAGTTGAACCTATGCAGTGGGCCACCTTAGGTTTGATTTTAGTCATGGGCGGGGCGACGATTTATTTGCAGGACGAGCAATTTATTAAATGGAAGTTGACCATTATTGAATGGTTATTCGGTAGTGCATTCTTAACCAGCCAATTTTTTGGCAAAAAAACCTTTATTGAGCGAATGATGGGCGGCAATTTAGAATTGCCAGCGCCGATTTGGAAACGCTTGAATCTAAGTTGGGCAGGATTTTTTATTGGCGTAGGTGGTTTGAACCTATATGTGATGGATCATTACAGTACCGATGATTGGGTGAGTTTTAAAACCTTTGGCGTGCCAGGTTTGATGCTGACTTTTATCATTATCCAAATGGCGTTTTTGTATAAACACTTACCGAATCCAGAGAAGAAATAATGTTGTATGCAATTATGGCCGAAGATACGGCTGATAGTTTGGCTAAGCGACTGGCCGCTCGCCCTGACCATTTACAGCGCTTGCAAGCTTTGCAAGATCAAGGCCGCTTAGTATTGGCTGGTCCTCATCCGGCGATTGATGCTGAAAATCCAGCCGAAGCGGGTTTTAGCGGTAGTTTGATTGTCGCTGAGTTTTCTGATTTAGCCAGCGCCCAAGCTTGGGCTGATGCTGATCCTTATTTTGCCGCGGGCGTTTATGCTCGCGTTGTTGTTAAACCTTTTAAACAAGTATTTCCCCAATGACTGCCGACATTATCAGACAAAAATTAGACGAAGCTTTAAAGCCTGAATTACTGGAAATTATCGATCACAGCGCCGCTCATGCTGGTCACGCTGGCAATCGCCAAGGCGGCGGACATTACAATGTCACCATTGTTTCAACGGCTTTTGAAGGCAAATCACTGGTTCAACGTCATCAACTGATCTATAAGGCTTTGAATGATTTGATGAAACAAGAAATTCACGCCCTCGGCATTAACGCTTTAACCCCTTCTGAAAATCAATAGGAAATTGAAACCATGAAATTAAAACTTGTCCCTTTAGTTCTAGCCAGCGCGACTTTAATCTCAGGCTGTTTTGAAGAAAACAAAACACCAGCGGTTAGTAAAGAAGATGCTGTCGCTTCAGTAAACGGCACTTATATCAGCAAAAAAACCTTGGAAACTTTGGAAAAAGAAATTGCTGATCGCAGCCAAGGTCAAAAATTTCCTAAAGAACAATTGGTTGATGAGTTAATTCAACGCGAATTATTGATTCAACAAGCGTTACAAAAAAAATTAGACCAATCACCTGAAGTAGTTGAGCGTTTAGCAACGGTCAAAAATTCTTTGTTATCTCAAGCGGCGTTACAAGATTATTTAAAAGCGAATCCTGTCACTGATGACGAAATCAAAGCTGAATATGACAAACAAATGGGCCAAATGAACGAGGAGTATAAAGCCCGTCATATTTTGGTGAAAACTGAAGATGAAGCGAAAAAAATTATCGCTGAATTGGAAAAAGGCGGCAACTTTGCCGCTTTGGCTAAAAAATATTCTATCGACCAAGCGCCTGAAGGCGATTTGGGTTGGTTTACTGCTGACAGAATGGTCCCAGAATTTTCTCAAGCGGTTGTCGCCTTGCAAAATGGCAAATTCACGACTGCACCAGTTAAATCACAGTTTGGTTTCCATGTCATCTTAAGAGAAGACTCTAAAAAATTAACGCCACCGCCTTTTGATGCCGTTAAAGAGCAATTCCGTCCGATGATGCAGCGCCAAAAAGCACAAAAACTATTGGAAAGTCTGCGTGGTGCGGCAAAAGTTGAAGTTTTGTTGCCAAAAGAAGCTGCGCCTGCAGCAACGCCAACAACCGAACCGACTGCATCTGAAGCTGAAGTCAGCCAACCTGCCGCTGAAACTACACCAGCTGCAAAATAAATCTGCATGACCACAACAGGGCTATTGTTTGGCCCTGTTGCACTTTAAACTCCATCGTTTACCACCTCTTAAAACATCAACAAGTTAGCTGCAAAATCGGCAAATTTCACAGCTTTTCTGAGGAAATTCGCGGGGTTCAGCCAATACAGCAAATTGCCAATCAAGACTGATTTGTGATTAAATATCTGATGCAAAACTTTTCGTCATTAACTACAGAGCCGATGATGCAAGACTATCAAACCCAAAAATCCACTGTTTTAGACATACTGGATCAACATCAAGCTATGCCTGGCAACTTATTGCCCATTCTTCATGGCATTCAAGATACTCTAGGCTATATCCCACCGGCCGCTGTAGCAGACATTGCTAATGCGCTTCATTTATCTAAAGCCGAAGTGCATGGCGTTATCAGCTTTTATCACTATTTCCGTGATACTGCGCCGGGTAAACACACTGTTCGCATCTGCCGCGCTGAGTCTTGCCAATCGATGAATGGCAAAGCTTTAGAAAATCACGCTAAGCAACATTTGAATATTGATTTCCACGAAACCACCGCTGATGGTCGTTTCTCATTAGAACCGGTTTATTGCTTGGGTAACTGCGCTTGCTCACCGTCAATTACTATTGATAACGAAGTCTTTGGCCGCGTCACCCCAGAAAAATTTGATCAACTGTTAGCATGCAAAGGTGCTGAATAATGACCCGCTTATTTATTTCTCGCGATTCAACCGCCCTGTCTTTGGGTGCTGAACAAGTTGTTACAGCGATTCAACAACAAGCTGCGGCTAAAGGCCAATCGATCGAAATCGTTCGTAACGGTTCACGCGGTTTGTTTTGGCTAGAGCCATTAGTCGAAGTTGAAACCAGCGAAGGCCGCGTTGCTTATGGGCCAGTTGAAGTCAATGATGTAGCTTCATTACTTGAAGCTGGTGCTTTAGAAGGCAAGCAACATCCTTTGTACTTAGGCAATATCGAAGAATTGCCTTACTTCAAAAATCAAAATCGTTTGACTTTCGCTCGGGTTGGTTTAACTGATCCAATCAACATTAATGATTACCTTGCTAACGATGGCTATCGCGGTTTAAAAAATGCGTTAAATCTGCAACCAGCAGAAATCGTTAAGCAAGTCACTGACTCAGGCTTACGTGGTCGTGGTGGTGCGGCATTCCCAACTGGCATTAAGTGGAACACGGTTTTAAACGCCCCCGCAGAACAAAAATACATTGTTTGTAACGCTGACGAAGGTGATTCAGGTACCTTTTCTGACCGTATGATTATGGAAGGCGACCCGTTTGTGTTAATCGAAGGTATGACAATTGCCGGTTTAGCCGTTGGCGCAACCCAAGGTTATATTTACTTACGGGTTGAATATCCACATGCGCAAATCGCTTTAAACCAAGCAATCGCAGCCGCTTATGCCAACGGCTACTTGGGCGACAACATTCAAAACAGCGGCAAAACCTTTAATTTAGAAGTTCGCATGGGCGCAGGTGCTTATATCTGCGGCGAAGAAACTTCATTATTGGAAAGCTTGGAAGGCAAACGCGGCTTGGTACGCTTTAAGCCACCTCTACCAGCGATTGTTGGCCTGTTCGGCAAACCAACCATCGTTAACAATGTCATTTCATTAGCTTCTATACCAGTCATTTTGGACAAAGGCGGCGATTTTTACCGTGACTATGGCATGGGTCGTTCGCGTGGTACCCTGCCACTGCAATTAGCCGGCAATATCAAACACCCTGGCTTATTTGAAGCCGCATTTGGTATGACGTTGCGCGAATTGCTTTATGAATACGGCGGAGGCTCGGCTTCAGGTCGTCCAATTCGTGCGGTGCAGGTTGGTGGTCCGTTAGGTGCTTATGTTCACGAAGGTCAATTTGATACTCCGCTTGATTACGAAGCCTTTGCAGCCATTTCAGCGGTATTGGGTCACGGCGGCATCGTGGTTCATGATGACACTGTTAACATGGCCGACATGGCGCGTTATGCAATGGAATTCTGCGTTGAAGAATCGTGCGGCAAATGCACACCTTGCCGAATTGGTTCTACTCGCGGTGTTGAAGTTATCGACCGTATTGTTGAAGGTGTTGAAAAAGATAAAAACACCGTTTTGCTGCGCGATTTATGCAACACCATGACTTATGGCTCATTGTGTGCAATGGGTGGCATGACACCATTTCCAGTGTTAAGCGCCCTCAATCATTTTCCAGAAGACTTTGGTCTTAAATCCAAAGCCTGAACGATTACCCGGAGATAGCTTATGTCAGCCAATAAACCTACCGATTACGGCACACCAGCCAGTACATCCGAAACTTTAGTCACTCTGGAAATCGACGGCCATCAGGTTACTGTCAACGCCGGCAGTTCTGTGATGCGCGCCGCAGCAGAGGCAGGAATTACCGTCCCAAAATTGTGCGCCACCGACAGCTTAGATCCATTCGGCTCATGCCGTATGTGTTTGGTGGAAATTGAAGGCGCTCGCGGTTACCCTGCATCATGCACCACACCTGTCGCTGAAGGCATGAAAGTTTGTACCCAAAACGACAAACTCGCCACCATCAGAAAAGGCATTGCCGAACTTTATATCTCTGATCATCCATTAGATTGCTTAACTTGCTCAGCCAATGGTGATTGCGAATTACAAGACACCGTTGGCGCAGTTGGCCTACGCGAAGTGCGTTACGGTTACGAAGGTGACAACCACCTTTGCTCAGAAAAAGACCACAGCAACCCTTATTTCAGCTTCGATCCTGCTAAATGTATCGTTTGCTCGCGATGCGTTCGCGCTTGCGAAGAAGTTCAAGGCACATTTGCTTTAACTATCGACGGTCGTGGTTTTGAATCGCATGTTTCACCCGGTCAAAATCAAGACTTCATGGACTCAGAATGCGTGTCTTGCGGCGCTTGCGTTCAAGCCTGCCCAACCGCGACTTTGATGGAAAAATCAGTGATTGACCACGGTCAACCTGAACACAGCACAGTGACGACTTGCGCTTATTGCGGTGTTGGTTGTTCATTCCGTGCAGAAATGAAAGGCGAACAATTAGTCCGCATGGTGCCAGACAAAAACGGCCAAGCGAACCACGGTCATTCTTGTGTTAAAGGTCGCTTTGCCTTTGGCTACGCTACCCACAAAGACCGCATCACCAGCCCAATGGTGCGTGACAAAATCACCGACGCTTGGCGCGAAACTAGCTGGGAAGAAGCGATTCAATTCGCGGCTGACCGCTTAAAAGGCATTCAAGCTAAATATGGCAAAAACTCAATTGGCGGCATCACATCTTCACGTTGCACCAACGAAGAAACCTATTTAGTGCAAAAATTGATTCGTGCTGGTTTTGGTAACAACAACGTTGATACCTGCGCCCGGGTTTGCCATTCACCGACTGGTTATGGCCTGAAAAACACCTTTGGTGAATCATCGGGGACACAAAACTTTGACTCGGTAATGAAATCAGACGTGATTTTAGTCATCGGCGCTAATCCAACCGATGGTCACCCTGTATTTGGCTCGATGATGAAACGTCGCTTGCGTCAAGGCGCTAAGTTAATCGTTATCGATCCACGCAGCATCGACTTAGTCAGCAACAGCCCACACATCAAAGCCGACTATCACTTAAAACTGCGCCCAGGCACTAACGTTGCCGTGGTCACTGCGTTGGCTCACGTTATCGTTACCGAAGGCTTGGTTGACGAAGCATTTGCCCTTGATCGCTGCGATGTTGAGTCGTTTGAAAAATGGAAAACCTTCGTTTCCCAAGCACAATACTCACCAGAAGCAGTGGAAGCAATCACTGGTGTTGATGCAACTAGCTTACGTGACGCAGCGCGTTTATATGCCACAGGTGGCAATGGCGCGATTTACTACGGCTTGGGCGTAACCGAACACAGTCAAGGTTCAACGACTGTTATCGGCATCGCTAACCTAGCGATGGCAACCGGCAACATTGGTCGCGAAGGCGTTGGTGTAAACCCATTACGCGGTCAAAACAACGTACAAGGCTCTTGTGATATGGGTTCATTCCCGCACGAGTTCGTTGGTTACCGTCATGTTTCTGATGTTGAAACCCGCCAATTGTTTGAATCAGCTTGGGGTGTCAGCTTGGAATCAGAGCCCGGCTTGCGAATTCCTAACATGTTCGCTGCTGCGATTGATGGCAGCTTCAAAGGCTTGTATGTTCAAGGTGAAGACATTGCACAATCAGATCCAGACATTAACCACGTTCACCATGCTTTGCGTGAATTGGAATGTTTAGTTGTACAAGACATTTTCTTGAACGAAACAGCTAAGTTTGCTCATGTATTCTTACCAGGTTCATCGTTCTTAGAAAAAAACGGCACATTTACCAATGCGGAACGCCGTATTTCACCAGTTCGCAAAGTCATGAAACCTTTGGCGGGTAAAGAAGACTGGCAAGTCACACAAGACTTAGCTAACGCTTTGGGTTATCCAATGAACTACAGCCATCCATCTGAAATCATGGATGAAATTGCCCGTTTAACCCCGCAATTCGCCAACGTCAGCTACCAAAAAATTGACGAAATGGGCAGTATCCAATGGCCTTGCAACGACGAAGCGCCAGAAGGCACACCGACCATGCACGCTGATGAATTCGTCCGCGGCAAAGGTCGTTTCATGTTGACCGAGTACATTCCAACACCAGAGCGCACCAGCAGCAAATACCCATTGATTTTGACTACTGGCCGTATCCTGTCGCAATACAACGTTGGCGCACAAACTCGCCGTACCGAAAACGTAGCATGGCACAGTGAAGATAAACTTGAACTACATCCACACGATGCCGAAGTTTTAGGCATTAGCGATGGCGATTGGGTTGGCGTGAAAAGTCGTGTTGGCGAGACCGTTATGCACGCTGTGATCAGCGACCGTATGCAGCCGGGTGTGGTTTACACCACGTTCCACTTCCCGCATTCAGGCGCAAACGTTATCACTACCGACAACTCAGACTGGGCGACCAACTGCCCTGAGTACAAAGTCACCGCAGTGCATGTGTCAAAAGTGTCACAACCATCGGATTGGCAAAAGCAATACCAAAGCTTCTCTGATGCACAGCAAGGCTTCTTAGACAACCGTATCCCAGCGGGCGAATAAGCCTAACAACACGGGACTATGGATGCGCTAAGTGAATTGGGCTGGGCCAGCTATCGACAAGCAACGGTCGATACTTGGCGCGGCTCAACTCACAGCCAAACCCAAGATTACATCGCAGAAGAAGTGCCAGTGGTGTTGGTTTACAACACCATTCCCCACGTTGTGATGCTAACCACACCGCTGAATTTAGAAGACTTTGCCCTAGGCTTTAGCCTCACCGAAGACATCATCAAGCACCCTAGCGAATTACAATCAGTTCGCGTCTTTCAACGCTCAAAAGGCGTCGAAGTGCGGATTACAATTACCGAAGCACGCTTTCAATCTATGTCCGGCAAAGGCCGAAACATGACCGGTCGCACAGGCTGTGGACTTTGTGGCTCAACCACCTTGGAACAAGCAGTCAGGCCACCGCGCCCCGTTGGTCAAGGTTTGGTTTTAGACGCCAGCCAATTAACCGCCGCCCTCAGCCAAATGCAACAGCAACAAAGCCTTAATCAACTCACCGGCGCAGTTCATGCCGCCGCTTGGTTCGAGCCTGAACGTGGCGTGATTGCAGTTCGCGAAGACGTTGGCCGTCACAATGCTTTAGATAAATTAATCGGCGCATTAGCCAAAGCTAACGGTGATTTTAACGGCGGCTGGCTAGTCGTCACCAGTCGCGCCAGTTATGAAATGGTACAAAAAGCCTCCAGCGTAGGCATCACCCTACTGGCCGCAGTTTCAGCGCCCACGGCACTGGCTATCCAATTAGCCGAACAATGCGGCATTACCTTAGTTGGTTTTGCTCGCAACGATAACCACGTTATCTACACTCACCCGCATCGTTTACAACATCATCAAGCAGCAAACGTATAACTATGGATAATCAAAACCTCGTCACAATGGCAAACAACATCGGCGCTTTTTTCAAATCCGAACCGGATAGAGAATTGGCCATTAAAGGTGTTGAACAACACATCAGAAATTTCTGGGAACCGCGTATGCGTAGCGCGATTATTGCTCATTCACAAAACCATAGTGATGAGATGTTGGATATTGTTGCGGAAGCGGTTAAGCGTTTGGCTTAATTGCTGTCGCGATTGATATTGTCGCGGCCTTACTAAAATTACTTTGAGTACTGACATAAAGCTTATGGTGGTTCGTTAACTCAGAACCACCCTACGCCCTAACATATAAATCCAAACCTTTATCCAAACAAATCAAATACAAACGCATATCAAATTCCAACTGGTGATAATCCGGTTCGATATGCAAGCACAGCTGATAAAACGCTTTGTTATGCTCTTTTTCCCGTAAATGCGCTAATTCATGCGCCACTATCATCTGTAAAAACTCAATCGGCGCGATTCTAAACACACCACCAATCCGAATCTCATTTTTGGCTTTCAACTTACCACCCTGCACGCGCGACACAAACGAATGCAAGCCCAAAGCCTGATGCAACACATCCAATCTATCGTCGTAAATCACCTTACTTAACGGTGACGATTGCCGTAAATAGCGATTTTTCATCACCTGCACAAACTCATATAACGCTTTATCGGTTTTAACTTGGTGGGCTTGCGGGTATTTTTTCTGCAAATACGCCGCCAACTGATTGTTATCAATTAAAACTTGGACTTTTTCCACCACGGTTGGCGAATAACCCGCTAAATAATTTAATCCCACGGAGCCAACTCACCGTTATAAGCAACAAAATCAGCCTGTTTCGGATAAGTCACCACCCCAGAGGCTATGTTATTAGCGATTGGTTTCGGCTGACTGATCAATTCACTGGTTTGCCATTTTGCAAACGGTGCAGGATCTTTATCGGCAGCGATATACCACT
>JBJSYX010000410.1:0-4054 GCA_046090005.1 Methylomonas sp.
TATAGAAAGTGCTTGCGGTTCTATGTATTCAATTCTCATCCACCACGCGATGATAAACACCAATAAAACTAATGCCCAAGGTACGATAAATTTCATTAATAAGCTGTGATTTATAGAAAGAGTTGGCGACAAAATTTGCGGTTACATGCCGCATAATGCCCTAGTCACATCCATTAGGCAAAAAAAGGCCGTCTTAACACTTTTACAAGATATTAATTAACCCATTGCTAGAGTTAAAACATGTCAAATCAACCCCATTTTGTTATTGATCAAGTCTATGCAGTCATTCTAGCTGCCGGAAAATCCGCTCGCATGGGCCAACCTAAACAGTTATTACACTGGCAAAACCGCAGTTTGTTGGAACATGCTTTGGTCAATGTCAGTATGGTTTTTAAAGATAGGGTTTTAGTGGTGTTGGGCGCTGAGGCGGACTTGATTCAATCGGCGACTAATTTCGCAGAAGCGACGGTGATGGTGAATCCCGATTGGCAAACTGGCATGGCCTCATCAATTCGAACTGCGATTCAGGCTTTGCCAAATGCAGCGACAGCCGTGATGTTACTGTTATGCGATCAACCTCTGATTACTGTTGTCCAATTACAAAGCTTAGTCAGCGCTTGGCAAGTCGCACCCGAACAGATTGCTGCCAGCGAATATCATCAATCAATGGGGGTTCCCGCTATTTTTCCTGCCAGTTATTTTGATGAGTTGTTGATGTTAGACGGTGACAAAGGTGCCAAGTCGGTATTGATTAAACATCAAACCGACTTAATCAGATTCTCGTTGCCAGAAGCGGAGCTTGATATTGATACTTTGGCTGATTTTCAGCATTTGCATCAATATCAAATCTCGTCGAGATAAATCGCATTTATTGATCCAACATCCCTTGTTCAACAATAAAATTCGCCACCGCATCCAAACCCTGTCCGGTTTTGATGTTGGTAAACACAAACGGCCTCTCACCGCGCATTTTCTTGGCATCTCTATCCATGACTTCCAGCGAAGCACCAACATAAGGTGCTAAATCGATTTTATTAATCACCAGCAAATCAGAGCGGGTAATGCCTGGGCCGCCTTTACGCGGGATTTTGTCACCCGCTGAAACATCAATGACATAAAGGGTTAAATCGGCTAATTCAGGGCTAAAAGTAGCGCTGAGGTTGTCGCCACCGCTTTCCACCATAATAAAGTCCAAATCCGGCCAGCGTTCGCAGAGTTCATCAACTGCGGCCAAATTCATAGAGGCATCTTCGCGGATTGCCGTATGCGGACAGCCGCCGGTTTCCACGCCCAAAATTCTGTCTTCCGCCAAAGCTTGGCTGCGAATTAAAAATTGTTGATCTTCGCGGGTATAAATATCGTTGGTAACCACGCCAAGCTGATATTGGTCGCGCATTTTTTTGCATAAAGCATCAACCAAGGCGGTTTTTCCAGAACCGACGGGGCCGCCGATACCGACTCTCAGGACAGGTTTTTTAGTCATTGTTGTTACTCTCTGATGTTATACAACGCTATTAAGCGTTGATAGTGATTTCAGTTTTTTGAAAGTTTCGCGTTGCGAGGCCAGTTTAATGTCGGTTCTCGCACCGACAGGCGAGATACTTTCTTTTGTTTGGCCAAAAGAAAGTATCCAAAGAAAAGGCCACCCGACCACCGCTTGAATCCTGCGCTCCGAAGCGTTTGCTTGGGGGTTGGCAAAAGGGACTTCCTGTCCCTTTGCCAACTTGCCGCCCATGCGGCAACCCTAACGGGCTATTCCCAGCAAATGCTTCGGTGCTCGGCGCGGCAGACGGGAGCATCTATACATCCAATTAAGAACGAAATAATCTTGAATATTGCATTTCATGGCGGCTGCTGGCTAAAGCCAAACCAAACACGCTGCCGCCAATTTGTTGATCAGTTAATTGCAAGGCTTGTTCAACCAAAGTTGGGATTTGCTGGGCGAGTGTGCATAGTAATTGTTGGCCGGCGACTTGGCCTAAGGGCACCAGTTTCACCGCGCATAACACTTGGTTTTCTAACCAACCCCAAAGATAACCACTCAAAGCAGCCGATTTATTGATTTGCCAATTGACCGCTGCCAAGCTGAATAAAGTCGCTAAGGTCGCGTCACTATGACGTAACCAAACTTGGGCGTCGGGCATCTCTAATTTAATCAATAAACGCGCCAATGCTTGTCCGGTTTGTCGATCTTCGCTACGCAATTCGGCGGTTTCGCGGCATGCGATTAGGTATTGGCTCCAGTATTCAACTTGGCTTAAATCGTGTGCAGCCCAAGCATCGTATAAACGCGCTAGAATCGGGGCATCGGTTAAGCCCAAAGCTTGATTTAACACGCCATGCAGCCAGGCTTCGCAGTCATCTGCATCACGAATCCAACCATCATCGACCGCCCGTTCCAAGCCTTGTGAATAGCTGTACATACCAATTGGTAAGCCGGGGCTGACCAATTGCAACAGTCTTAATAAGGCTAAATCAGTGGCCATGACCGTGATAAGCGCCGGCTTCCGGTTCAAAGGCTAATTGTTGATGATTGACTGTCAAACCTAAACCAACCAGCATTTGATCTAGTACATGATCGCTGAGATAACGCAATTGATTGGGCAGAATCTGCAAAGCGACATGACGATTGCCCAAGTGGTAACAAGCGCGAGCGAACAATAAAGCATCATCGCAATCCACCACCGATACCTCTTCCAACGCTGCTTGCACCCGCACTTTAAACCCTTGGCTGCCGGTTAATACCAAGCCCGAGCGTAATAATTGCCCGCGCGGTAAAAACAAGCCAACCACCACCCCGCCATCGGTGGTAGCGGGCAAACGGCTTTTTTGCCGCGCTTCAAACGGTAGGGTTAAGACATCATCAGTTTTAGCGTCGCTGTTCGACAATTCAGTCAGTTTAAGCATGATTAAAATAAAAAATAACGTTGAGCAAACGGCAAGACATCGACCGGTTCGCAGCTAAGGATTTGCCCATCGGCACGCACCAAATAAGTTTGTGAATCGACTTCAATCGTCGGCTGATAATGATTGTGATGCAAATCCGCTTTGCCAATATTGCGGGTGTTTTTGACTGTACCCACCCGTTTTTGTAAAGCCAGACGTTCAGCAACACCGTTAGCCACGGCGGCTTGTGGCAAGAAAATCATCGAGTTATTCGCCGAGCTCTTGCCAAAACTACCAAACATGGGGCGGTAATGGACGGGTTGCGGGGTGGGAATTGAGGCATTAGCATCACCCATCGGTGCAGCGGCAATTAAACCGCCTTTTAAAATCAGACTCGGTTTTACCCCAAAAAACGCCGGTTGCCACAATACCAAATCGGCTAATTTGCCAACTTCGATAGAGCCAACTTCATGGCTAATGCCGTGACTGATGGCGGGGTTAATCGTGTATTTGGCGATATAGCGTTTAATCCGAAAATTGTCATGTTGGCTGGGGTCTTCGCCCAAACTGCCGCGTTGTAATTTCATTTTATGCGCGGTTTGCCAGCTACGAATAATCACTTCACCGACCCGACCCATTGCTTGTGAATCCGAGGAAATCATCGAAAACGCGCCTAAGTCATGCAAAATGTCTTCGGCGGCAATGGTTTCTCGGCGGATGCGCGACTCGGCAAAGGCAACGTCTTCGGCAATGCTAGGATCAAGATGATGACAAACCATCAGCATGTCTAAATGTTCATCGACGGTATTGACGGTGAATGGTCGAGTCGGATTGGTCGAGGAGGGCAGTACATTGCTCAAACCACAGGCTTTGATAATGTCAGGGGCATGGCCACCGCCAGCACCTTCGGTGTGATAAGTGTGGATCGTGCGGCCTTTGAAAGCGGCAAAAGTGTCTTCGACAAAACCCGATTCGTTCAAGGTGTCGGTATGAATTGCCACTTGCACATCAAAACGCTCGGCAACATCCAAACAACAATCAATCGCTGCGGGCGTAGTGCCCCAATCTTCATGCAGCTTTAACCCCATTGCACCGGCTGCCACTTGCTGCTCCAAAGCCGCTGGCAAGCTGGCGTTGCCTTTGCCCAATAAACCAAAATTCATCGGAA
>JBJSYX010000411.1:0-12905 GCA_046090005.1 Methylomonas sp.
TGGCTTGTAAAAACTCATTCACAGCGGCGCCAGCGCCACCAGCAATGACGTTTTCTTCGACCGTGACCAACACATCGTGAGTTTTCGCTAATTCCAAAATCAAAGCTTCGTCTAAAGGTTTGATAAAGCGCATATTGACCACGGTAGCGCCTAATTGCTTACCGGCTTCTACGGAGGGCGGCACCATGCTACCCCAAGCTAAAATCGCAATGCGACTGCCTTGATGACGAATTTCTGCTTTACCAATTTCCAACTCGGTGAGCGCTGGATCAATCACTGAGCCTGGGCCTTTGCCGCGCGGATAACGCACCGAAGCAGGGCCTGGGTGTTTAAAACCGGTAGTTAACATCTGACGGCATTCATTTTCATCCGCTGGCGCCATAATCAGCATATTCGGAATACAGCGCATATAGCTGTAATCAAAACTGCCGGCATGAGTCGGGCCATCCGGTCCAACTAAACCGGCGCGATCCAAAGCAAACAATACATCCAGATCTTGCAAAGCTACGTCATGAATCAGCTGATCATAAGCGCGTTGTAAAAAGGTCGAATAAATTGCCACCACCGGTTTCGCACCCTGACAAGCTTGACCTGCCGCCAACGTCACTGCATGTTGCTCAGCAATTGCCACGTCAAAATAACGCTTGGGAAAGCGTTGAGAAAACTCCACCAAGCCTGAGCCTTCGCGCATGGCGGGCGTAATGCCCAGCAAACGCTCATCCTGCTCAGCCATATCGCACAACCAACGCCCAAACACTTCGGTATAAGTGGGATGGGGTGATGGGGCAGTTTTCGGCAAACTGTCTTTGCTTGGGTCAAAAGCCGGTACGCCGTGATAAGCCAGTGGATCTTTCTCAGCCGGTGCGTAACCTTTGCCTTTTTTGGTGACGATATGCAAAAACAAAGGCCCTGAAATATCTTTCAAGTTTTCCAAAGTTTCGACCAGCATATCGACATCATGACCATCAATCGGGCCAAAATAATTAAAGCCTAGCTCTTCAAACAAAGTCCCTGGCACGATCATGCCTTTAACGTGTTCCTCGGTTTTACGCGCCAATTCCCAAACGCTGGGCATTTTGCTCAAGGCTTTTTTGCTTTCTTCGCGCACCGAGGAATACAGTTTGCTCGACAAGACTTTGGTCAGATAATTATTCATCGCGCCCACGGGCGGTGAAATCGACATATCGTTATCGTTCAAAATTACCAGCAAATTGGCATTGACATCACCGGCATGATTCATGGCCTCAAACGCCATACCACCGGTAATACTGCCATCACCAATAATCGCCACCATGCGCTTATCTTCGCCGCGTAACTGCGAAGCAATCGCCATCCCCAAAGCTGCACTAATCGAGGTGCTGGAATGACCGACGCCAAAGGCGTCGTATTCACTTTCATCACGAGAAGGGAACGCTGACACGCCGCCCAAAGTTCGAATGGTTGGCATCCGCTCTTTACGACCAGTCAAAATTTTATGTGGATAAGCCTGATGCCCGACATCCCACACCAACTGATCGACAGGGGTGTTAAACACATAATGCAAAGCCACGGTGAGTTCTACGGTGCCTAAGCCGGCGGAAAAATGACCGCCGGAAATGCTGACGGTATGCGTCAAATAATTACGCAACTCGGCAGACAGTTGAAGCAACTGGTCTTTGGATAATGCGCGAACGTCAGCAGGGCTGTTGATGTCTTTTAGTAATGGGTATTCGTTGCTTAAAGTCATAATCAGTACAAGGGTTCAAGATAGAACATCAGAATGACGCCGATTTGGAATAAGGCGAATACTGAAATAAAGCCAGCAATGTTTTTGCCTGGCGAGTCGAGTTTAAGTTCAAGCCAGCGACCGCAAGCGAGAATCAGCGAGAACACACCCATCAGCGTGTGGCCGACTTGAATTAAAAAGGCGGTTTTTGCTTCAAAGCCAACATGGGAATGTGCCAATAGCATCATGCCGCCGAATGCCGCCAACAAAGGAAACACATAGGGTAGAGCGCCTTGGTTGTTGTTAATTCGAGCCCGAACTTCGATTAAACCTAAAACAAATACTAACAAGGTAGCAATCCGGTGTTGCAGGATTTCGCCGTTGTTGAAGGTACTTTCCCAAAAGCCAATTGGACCCAATGGCCAGCTTTCTGCATCGCTACGGAAAAACAAAAATATGCCCAAAGCCATAAAGCCAACAGGCCAAAATCTGGCCCAACGTTGAAAGCGGCTGGAGTAAGACAACATGGCAAAAAAGCTCATGGTTGCCAAGAAAATACCAGAAATGTTGTGATTGTAATCAGACCATGCTGTCGCTGCTTCTGATGGAATTTGTCCAACAATCGCGACCCGACCTGCTTCGCCTGCAATCAATGCTTCATGAGTTGGTGATTCCCAGCGTGGAATGCGTGGGTGGAACATATTTAATACTTCTTCCCAATTAGCGGTTAGATGCGGGATGTCCACCGCCGGTGGTTGAGAAGCAAGGCTGGCGGCTGTAAACAAAATGGTCAGCAAAATTAAGGTTTCTGCCTCGATGTAATAAGGCACGCGAGCGGTTAGGTTGTATAGGCTGCCTGTTGCAAAATATTTTTCAACCGCTTGACGGTTTAACCAAGCAAAGCCTAAAGCCAAGCCCATCATAATGATTTTGACGGTGAGCAAATTACCGTAGCCAGCACCGATAAAGCCTTGGAAAGTACGGATGTAATACCAAGCTAATGGTGTACCGGTTGCTAATAAAGCAATCACAGCCGCAACGCCAAGCACAGAGAAGCGTTTCAGTAACAATGGCCAGATTTCAATAGCAATCGCATTGCGTTTTTTCAAGCCCCATAATGCGAGGATTTGGAAGATGCCACCGACCCAAGTTGCAGCTGCAATTTGATGGCTGACAGTTAAAGTCATCAATAAACCACGATCCTCTAAACGACTCGCACCATGAACTAGCCAAGCAGCAGAAACCACCACAGGGATAATAATTAAGGTTGCTAATATCCAGTGTTGTTTTGAGCGAAGATTGTTCTTTAGTGCGTATTTGATGAACAAAAATAAAACAAAAGCAAAGCTGGCACGCGCTAAACCGGCTTGAAACTGCACGGTATTAAAGAATGCCGGAAACGGTGATTTGCCTAAAGTGGCAGCCATTAACCAGATTTTTAAGCCAATTTTTGATAATTGAGTGACGACCAAAGCCTTGCTGCCAAAATGAATCAAATTGGCAGTTTTATCTAGTAAAGCATTGTTGTAATTTTCATCAGTCCAAGGCCGTAAAACAAACAAGCCCCACAATAAACCGCCTATGACGATGGAATAGAACGTAAGATCGACGCCGCCGATCAGTGAATCAAGATAGTTGGCAATGCCTTCCATAATACTTATTTGGGTTGTTTAACAAAAAAACGTAACAGGTCTTCGCTTAAGTGACCGTCAGCGGCGAATATTTTTAATTTGATAGCATATTCCCCAGGTGCTAGGGCAGGTAAGTGCAGGGTTACATGACCAGCGGTTTCGCCTAGTGTTGCTGTGATAGGTTGCATCACATCCCCAGTGCTCACTAAAAACACTTCGGATAAATCTAATTCGACTTTAGAGTTAAACGACAAAGCTACTTCGCTGGTTTGATTAACCGGCACCGGATTTAGTTTTAACGAGTTGTGAGTCACAACCGCATGGCCAAAGCTGGTTTGGCTGGCCAGTAAACAACTGATTAATAAAAGGTGTTTTAAATATCGCATAGTTTATTTCTTGTTTTTCAAAGCATGGCTGGCAAGGTTTTTACCCAGCGTCCAGATTGAACCTGTGACGTTATGAGTATCGGCGATGGTTTTGTCAAATGAATCAACAATCCAATCGCGATCTTTTTGAGTCAAATTCAATGGTGGTAATAGTTTGACCACGTTCATGCCATGACCTGCCACTTGACTTAGAATGCGATGTTCTTTGAATAGCGGAATAGTGATCATTTGGCAGAATAAGCCTTTGTTAGCCGCTTCCAACATCGCCCAAGCCGCTTTTAGTGATAAGCTTTTGGGAGATTGGAATTCAATCGCAATCATGGAGCCTTTACCACGAGCTTCTTTGAGGAACTCGTATTTGCTACTCATCGCATTGATAGTAGAAATGATGTCTTCACCGACTTTTGCGCTATTTTCGACCAGTTTTTCTTCGTGAATAACATGCAAGCTGGCTAAACCAGCAGCCATTGCCATATTGTTTTTTGAGAATGTCGAGCCATGAACGACTGCCCGATCCATGCGATTAAATACGGTATCCATGATTTTGGTGGTCATTGCGACACCGCCAACAGGCACAAAACCACCGGATAAAGCTTTCGCCATTAAAATCATGTCGGGTTTAACCCCCCAGTGATCAATCGCCCAGAATTTACCGGTACGACCGATGCCGGTTTGAATTTCGTCAGCGACAAACAATGTGCCGTATTTTTTACATAAGCGCTCAACTTCAGGTAGGTAGTTATCGTCTGGAATGTTGACGCCTTTGCCTTGAATCGGCTCAACGATAAATGCCGCAACGTCTTTGGTACTAAGGGCTTGTTCTAGCGCTTCAAGATTATTGAATGGCACAGATGAGCAATGTGGCAACAAAGGCCCAAAACCTTCACGGAAGATTTCTTCGCCGTTCAGTGATAACGAGCCCATGGTTAAACCGTGATAACCGTGTTCGCAGTAGACAATCCGAGGGCGTTTAGTGGTGTAACGGGCAAATTTAATTGCCGCTTCTACCGCTTCGGTGCCAGAGTTGCAAAAGAACATTTTGTCTAAGTTATCTGGTGTAGTCGCCAACACTTCTTTTGCTAGTAAACCGCTGAGCAAAGACACATCCATTTGCACTAGATTCGGTAACTCTAGGGTTAAGGTTTCTTTGAGAGCATTAATCACAGTTGGGTGATTTCGGCCAATTGCGAACACGCCAAAACCGCTCAACAAATCAAGATATTCGTTGTTATCTTGGTCGTAAAGGTATTGGCCAATGGCTCTTTTGTAATTTCTGTCATAACCGATGGTGCGTAATACCCGAACCATCTGGTTGTTGAGATATTGCTCATGTAAATCGAATTTTTCGTCGAAATGCTCAGTAAAAAGATCGGCAATGCTAAAAGACATTTAATACCTCGAGTTGTTTGGTGATTGATCGCTTTTGATGGGGGACAAAAACGTCAAAAATTAACGAAAGCGTTTAGTTGCAGTGCAACGGTTTTTAGGGTTTTTTGGGCGGCATTAAAATGCAGTCCGAGTTTGATCAAGCTGGGAATTTCCCAAGGATGGCTGATTAGGTATGTCAGTAATCGTGACAATATCACTTGGCCGTTGTCATTGAGGGAATGGGCTATTGCATTCGGTAAGTCCATCGAAGCTGGATCGGCAATCGCACGAATTGCAACAAAGGCTAAGCCATTGGTTTGCGCTAGTTTAGCAATTGCACCACTTTCCATGTCTAACCCAACTGCGCCAGTTTGTTGAAAAACATGCCGTTTCTCCTGACTGGTTGCGACCAATTCTTTGCTGGCGGCCAGATTTGCGGCGCTTAAGTTTAAATTAGGACTAAGGAGATCATGTAAGTGTTGAATCCATTTAGCGTCTGAGTTGAAATACTGATTGTCTGATTTTATGCCTGAAGCTAAAACTAAATGGCCAGGTTTTAACTCAGGTGATAAGGCCGCAGCACAGCCCCAACTAATTAAATGTGTTGCGCCTTGGTTGATCAGATTTTGAGTTGCGCGTTCAGCGTTGATAGGGCCCGCACCGGCAAAGCATAATAAAGTGTTTTCGCTGATTGCAACGCAATCACCCTGAGCCGGTTTTGCGCGGGTCAGGGTGCTTACTTCTTCTGGTAGGGCGACGACAATGCCTATAATCACTGTTTTGCCAATTCGTTACGGTATCTGGCAAGAGCCCATAGCGGGAAGAACTTATCGTAGCCGTGATATTTCAAATAAAACACTCTTGGAAAGCCTGGGGCGGTAAAGCATGGGTCGTTCCAAACGCCATCAGCCTGTTGCTGTTTTAATAAGAATGCTACACCGTCTTTGACTTCTGGGCTGTTGACTTCGCCAGCAGCGATTAAGCCTAAAATCGCCCAAGCGGTTTGGAATGCAGTACTGAATTCGTAGCGACCTCGGTAGGCGTGATCATCGTGATAACTTAAATTGTCTTCACCCCAGCCACCGTCTTCGCGTTGTACGCTTTTTAACCAGGCAGCGGCTTTGATGTACATGGGGTCGGTTTTGGGTAAGTCAGTTTGTTCCAAACCTAATAAAGCCGACCATGTGCCATAGATATAATTAGTACCCCAGCGACCAAACCAAGAGCCGTCTGTTTCTTGGTCGTTACGAATATACTCAATAGTGCGCTCTAACGCTGGGCGATATTCAGCATGATCTTTGGCAACTCGGGCCATTAACATCGCACAACGGGCGCTGACATCAACGGTTGGTGGATCAAGTAATGCGCCATGATCAGCGAATGGAATTTCGTTTAAATAATAATAAGTGTTATCGACGTCAAATGCGCCGAAACCACCGTTTTTCGATTGCATTCCAACAATCCAGCGAGTCGCTCTATGAATAGATTCGTCTAGGTTGTTTTGACCGGATTCTGCCATTGAAAAGCCGACCACAGCAGTATCATCAACATCAGGATAATGAGGGTTAGCGAATTGGAATGCCCAGCCACCGCCAGCTAAATCGGGTTTAGAAACTCGCCAGTCGCCCGGTTCATCAGATAGTTGCACGCTTTTTAACCAGTCGTAAGCGCGGTTTAGGCTATTGGCTGTTCCTTGTTTATCCGCTTCTAGTAATGCCAAGCTGGCTAAACCTGTATCCCAAACTGGTGATAAGCAAGGTTGGCAGTAGGCATGGTCTTCTTTAATAACCAATAATTTATCAATCGCTTTGCGAGCAATCACAACATTCGGATGATCATGAGGCATACCAAGTAACAGCATGGCTTCATAGGCGTTAACCATGGCAGGGAAAATAGCTCCCAAACCATCTTCGCCATTTAAGCGCTCAGTAAACCAGTCCAATGCTTCTTGAATTGCACGTTGGTGCATAGTTTCTGGAATTAACGGGCGAGTGATTCTGCCCAGTTTGTCCAAAGCTAAAAAGCATTTGTTTAAGAAAGTGCGCTCTGGAAAATAGTGTTGTTCTTCGTCAGGATGAGTGATGAATAATTCCAATACACTGATTTTATGTGGGTTTTTGGCCTTTGCTTCTAAAGTACAAAGAATGAATAGCGGTACCATGACTGTGCGTGACCAATAAGACACTTTATCCAAATGGAAAGGAAACCATTTGGGGAATAGCATAATTTCGACCGGAATATAGGGAACTCCACGCCAAGGTAATTGTTCAAATATAGCCAAGGCAATTCGAGTAAAGACATTCGCTTTTGCAGCACCCCCTTGGCTAAGAATCCATTCGCGTAACTTAACCATGTGAGGTGCGTCGATTGAGTCGCCCGCCATTTTCAGGGCGTAGTACGATTTTACACTACAGCTGATTTCACCTGGACCTCCAGTAAATAGAGGATAGCTACCATCACTTGATTGGCGGCTACGAATATAGACTGCCAGTTTTTCTTGTAACGGTTTATTAATGTCATCCAGATAATGCATCATCATGATGTATTCAGCTGGAATAGTGCAATCGGCTTCTAATTCAAATACCCAATAACCGTCAGAGTGTTGCAAGCTTAATAGTTTTTGTTGCGCCTTCTCGATGGCTCTATTGAGTTGGTTAAAATTAATCGTGTCGGTAAATGTGCTGTTCGACATAGTTTGATCGCTAGTTTCTAAATTGGACTCAGTAAACATGGTGTTTTCTTATTTCCCAGAGGTGATTGCAGGGGAATATTGCCAATCTGGCGTTTTTAAATGACGGCTCGTTAAGGTGAACAAAAGGGTCAGCAAAAAATTGCTACGTACAGTTAATTTGGTGGCGACTATCGTCGCTTTAACACTGTTACGAGTGATTTTGACTTGGTTGGAGTCGTTAAAGTTCAGGTTGTCTTTGATTTTCTTCAGAGTTAAAACTGCCATGCCTAATGCCCATAAACAAAAGTTACGAATGCCGGTTTCGTGACTAGGTAAGAGTTGGGTATAGGTCAAAGCGTTTTGCAGATGATTGTGAGCGATGCTAATTAGATGGCTTAGGCCAAGGCGGAAGCGTTCATCATCGGTTTCTGGCGTTAAATCAGCAAGGTTGAAGCCAGTTTCGGTAAAAATGTCTTGAGGCAGCCAGCAGACACCGCGTTTGGCGTCATCCCAAATATCTTTGAGGATATTGGTCATTTGTAAGCCTTGACCGAAAGACACTGAAAGTTTTAGCAATTGTATTTCATGCTTAGCGATTTCAGGCGAATAATGACAAAACAGTTTTGCCAGCATTTCGCCCACACAACCCGCAACGTAGTAGCAATAGTCATCCATGTCTTTCAGGGTTTTTAAGCCAGCATGTAAATCTAAAGCTTGATAAATTGGCATGCCGTTAGCCATGGTTTCGACGCAATCGGCTAAAGCTTGAATTTGAGTTGGTTCTAAAGAATGCGTAATGGCAATCACTCGTGGTGTTAAACGAATTAAGCAGTGCTCGGCTGGAATGGTTTGATCAGAAAGCAATGGCGCTAATTGTTCGGCAAAGTTTTCACTACCAGTGCCGGTTTTTACAACATCGATAAATGCGCTACAAAAATGTTTTTTTTGTTCAGCGTTTAAAGAAATCTCGTCTTCAATCGTGTCAACAATTCTGCACAGTAAATAAGCATTAGCAACTGCTACATAAAGCGCTTGAGGGAGTTGCGGAATGGTTAAAGCAAATGTACGAGAAACACCTTCTAATAAAGCGGCTTGAAGTTCGTTATCCGCAAGCACAGCAAGTGATTGAGTGTGTTCTGTTATCGACTGAAGAGTGGTCATCTGTTTGGGTTAAAACTGTTGCAATATTGGTTTAATAATAGACTGTTTGTTGGTGTTTTGCAAAGTGATGTTGCTGTTTGGCAAATGATGAGGGTGTTTTTAAGGCAGCGGGTTAAAATTATGGCTTAAAGCAAGTATTTAAGCGGGGTTGTGCGGATGATATTTAGGTTTTTAATGCTTTGAATTTGAAAC
Organism: Methylomonas sp.; assembly: GCA_046090005.1. Lineage (GTDB taxonomy): Bacteria > Pseudomonadota > Gammaproteobacteria > Methylococcales > Methylomonadaceae > Methylomonas. The sequence continues at coordinate 9,115 of JBJSYX010000411.1, forward strand.
TTATTAACTTGTTTGATCGAAGTTGTTGTTTAAATGCTGGAGTGTTGTTGTGAAAAGTAGTATTCTTGCCACATTTTGTAGGCGATCTTGGTAATACCTTGATGTTTTAAGGTTTATTGGTTCGCTTTGATCTTTTGCGGTGTTGTAGTTTAGCAACGAAGGCCGTTGAACTTTTAGTATGGTATTTGGAGAGTGAGTCTGTGAGTGTTCCTTTACGTCAGCAAATCGCGGTAGGTAGTTATTTAATTAAACAAAAAATCAAAGGAGTCAAAAAATATCCTTTGGTATTGATGTTAGAGCCGTTGTTTAAATGTAACTTGGCGTGTGCTGGTTGTGGAAAGATTGACTATCCAGATGATATTCTCGATAAACGCCTTTCGGTTGAAGAGTGTTTGGCGGCTGTTGATGAATGTGGTGCGCCTATGGTTTCGATTCCGGGTGGCGAACCGTTAATTCATAAAGAAATGCCGCAAATTGTTGAAGGTATTATTGCTAGAAAAAAATTCGTTTATCTTTGCACCAACGCTTTGTTATTGAGAAAACGAATCAATGACTACAAACCATCACCTTATTTAACTTTTTCTGTTCACCTTGATGGCTTGAAAGAGCGTCATGATGCTTCTGTTTGTCAAGAAGGTGTTTTTGATATTGCGGTAGAAGCTATCAAAATGGCTATCGATAAAGGTTTTAGGGTTAATGTGAATTGCACCTTGTTCCAAGGTGAAACGCCAGATGAAGTGGCTGAGTTTTTGGATTATGCAATGGAATTGGGTGTTGAAGGGGTTACTATTGCGCCGGGTTTTAGTTATGAACATGCGCCAAGACAAGATGTATTTATTAAAGGTGTTGATGTTAAAAACTTATTCCGTGGCATTTTTAAAATTGGTAAAAATCGCAAATGGCGTTTGAACCACTCATCGTTGTATTTGGATTTTTTAGCGGGTAATCAAAGCTATGAATGTACACCTTGGGGTAATCCAACGCGTAACGTGTTTGGTTGGCAGAAACCCTGCTATTTATTAGCGGATGAGGGTAATGCGGCATCTTTTCAAGAATTGTTAGATACAACCCCTTGGGATAAATATGGCAATGTTAATAATCCTAAATGTGTTAACTGTATGGCTCATTGTGGATATGAGGCAACCGCTGTTGAAGATACGCTTGCTAATCCGATAAAAGCCTTGTTGTCGACACTGCGCGGCCCAAAAACCGAAGGTGAAATGGTTGCGCAGAAATCGCCTGATGTGCAGCCAAAAAGTGCGCTCGAAGAAATTTCAGTTAGAGTTGAGTCTTAATTCTACTGAATCAGTCAGATGATCTAATTTTCATAAGGTTTTGATAACGACTATGTTAAGAAAAATTTATTTGTATTCTGTTTTTCTGTTGTTTTTAGTGGCTTCGCCTTTGTCTTTGGCTGATGATCAATCTGCTAGGCAAGTGGTTGAGGGGTTTCAAAATCAATTGATAGCGGTTATGAAGCAGGGCAAGGCGCTCGGTTTCAAAGGTCGTTATGAAAAATTGGATACAGCGGTTAGAAGTAGCCATGACTTGGCAAAAATTGCCAGAATTGTGGTTAGTAAGCAGTGGGAAGAATTATCAGCAGATCAGCAGGCTAAGCTTGAAGCGGTATTTAGTAAGTTAAGTGTTTCTGCTTATGCGCATAACTTTAAAGACTATTCTGGCGAGTCATTTGCGTTTGTATCAGAAGAGGAAACGGGCCGTGGTGGCGTGGTTATTCATACTAACTTGTTGATTCCAGGTCAAAAAGATGTCAAGTTTGATTACCAGATGAAGAAAAAAGACGATGGCTGGCAAATTATCAATATAATAGCTGATGGTGTTAGTGACTTGGCTTTGAAACGCTCTGAATATACTAGTATCTTGAGCAGAGATGGTTTTGATGTATTGATAGCCAAAATCACTGAAAAAATTGATAACTATGCAGCGCAATAAATTGTTAGGAAAAATAATGTTTAAGGGTAGTCCTTTGGAAAAAAACAAAGTGAAGATTTCTAATACTTTGTTAGTTTCAGTCGTTTTATTAGCATCAGGGTGTGCAAGCACAGAAGAAAATGTTAAATCGACTGAGGTTGCGGTACCGGTAGTTAAGGCTGCTGAAGAAGTAAAGCACGATCCATATGAAGGCTTTAATCGGTCTATGTATGATTTTAATATGGCTGTTGATAAAACCTTGTTGAAGCCTGTTGCAAACGGCTATAAGGCTGTGACGCCAGTGTTTGTTCAATCGCGGGTTAGTAACTTTTTTACTAATTTGAAAGGCATTAACGTTGTTATTAATGATTTATTGCAGGGTAAATTCAAGCAAAGTGCATCTGATGCTGGACGTTTTACTACAAACTCCACAATCGGTTTGTTAGGTTTGTTTGATGTTGCGTCTGATTTTGGCTTTGAAAGTAATGTTGAAGACTTCGGACAAACATTAGCTGTCTGGGGTGTTGATCAAGGCCCTTATTTAGTATTACCGTTATTCGGTCCAACTACTTTGCGTGATGGTACGGCTATCGTTTTTGATAAGGCCGCTAATCCGGGAACTTATGTGCCTGGTTCTGGTATTGTCGAAGGTATTAGTGATAGGGCTAATGCAGAAGGCGCTTTAAACTTTATTGATGAAGCTGCTTTAGATCCTTATGTCTTTATGCGGGAATCATTTTTACAATATCGTACGAGCTTAGTTAACGATGGTAAAACCGATTCTAGTGCTTATGACGAAGATTTAGATGTTGCTTTAGCTGGTTCTTCTAAATCTACTAAGCCAGGTGAATTAAATAATAAAATTAAGTCATCTATGGATTTGAATGGATCCAATAATACGTTGAAGGCTTTTAATGAAATGTCAACTTCATTTGAAGAGGCTGAAGCAAAGTTTAAAAGTGCTTCCGATAAATTGGATAAAATCGCTAATAAGCAGAAACGATTAAAAAGAAAGTAATACAAAAAAGGCGCTGAAAGGCGCCTTTTTTGTATCAGTAATGTATTAGGGAGTGGGTTTCGTAGTCTCTTAAAGCTTCTCTGCCTTGAAGAAAGTCGAGTTCCACGACAAATGCGCAAGCAACGACGGTTGCACCAAATTTTTCGATTAACTCACAGCTGGCTTTGGCGGTGCCGCCTGTAGCCAATAGGTCATCGATTAGCAGAACTCTGTCATTGCTATCAACAGCATCAATGTGCGCTTGCAGTTCAGCTGAACCGTATTCCAAATCATAAGAAACGCTTTGAACTTCATAAGGCAGTTTGCCGGGTTTGCGTAAAGGAATAAAAGGAATACCCAGTTCCCATGCCACCAGTGAACCAAAGATAAATCCTCTCGCTTCCATGCCGGCAACCGCAGTAATATCGCGGCCAAGAAATGGCTGTACTAATTGATGAACTGCCAATCTTAGCGCGGCTGGGTCTTTTACCAACGGCGTAATGTCTTTGAAAATAATGCCAGGCTTAGGAAAGTCAGGAATATCACGGATTTTGCTAGTTAATCTATTCATTGGTTACCTTGCCTTATGCGCAAATTTTCTCAATTTTTGCCAAAATGCCTTTTGCATCGAGGCCACAAATTTCCAACAACTGTTCGCGACTACCTTGTTCAACAAAGCGATCCGGTAAACCGATGTTCAAAGCCGGCATCAAAATCGAGCTGGCTTGTAAAAACTCATTCACAGCGGCGCCAGCGCCACCAGCAATGACGTTTTCTTCGACCGTGACCAACACATCGTGAGTTTTCGCTAATTCCAAAATCAAAGCTTCGTCTAAAGGTTTGATAAAGCGCATATTGACCA
>JBJSYX010000412.1:0-5415 GCA_046090005.1 Methylomonas sp.
ACCCTGTAAATCGGCATAGCGTTGGATAAATTCCAAACGCAAAGGATTAACCTGATGCAAAGTTTTAAACTCGCCATTCGGATCCCACCAACGCTCCGCTTGTGAGCCAAATTTTTGAATTTCGTGAAGATGTACGTTATCTGTTGCAGTCATGATGCCAAGCCTTTTAAATTCGCTATAGTTTACTATATTACTAGGTTATTCGTCATACACGACTTTAGCCAGCCAGCTTTTGCTGCCAAACTGCCGCGCGTTGTTTTAAATCTACTAAATCCAGACTGGTTAACTGGCGTTTTTTCAGCAATTGCTTACCTGCCACCCAAACATCGCTCACTTGCTGGCGACTGGCGGCATAAACAATCTGCGCCACTGGATTAAAAATTGGCTGGGTTTCAATCTCGCTTAAATCAATCGCCACCACATCTGCCGCTTTACCGATGCTTAATGAACCAATTTCCGCATCCAATCCCAACGCTCTCGCACCATTCAAAGTCGCCATTTGCAAAGCTTGCATCGCCGAAACCGCCGCTGCATTACCCGCTACACCTTTGGCCAACAAAGCAGCGGTACGCATTTCGCCGAGCATATCCAAATCATTATTACTGGCCGAACCATCAGTGCCCAAAGCCACATTAATCCCCGCCTCCAAACATTGCGCCAACGGACAAAACCCACTCGCCAATTTCAAATTCGACTCGGGGCAATGCACAATATGTGCGCCGGTTTCAGCATAAAAAGCAATTTGCTCGGCATCTAATTGAGTCATATGCACTGCCATAAATGACGGCGTCAGCAAACCTAAATCATTTAAGCGTTGCAACGGGGTTTGCTGGGTTTTCTGCTGTTGATCCGCCACTTCAAAAGCGGTTTCATGAACGTGCATGTGGATCGTTAAATCCATTTCATCAGCAAAAGTTCGCAACTTCTGCAACGGCTCATCAGAAACCGTATAAGGCGCATGAGGTGCAAACGACAGACTTATTAAAGCTTGGTGACGCAGTTGTTCATGCAAAGCCAAGCCTTTAGTTAAATAAGCATCGGCATTTTCAGCCCAGGCAGTTGGGAAATCGAACACAATCAAACCAATATTGGCGCGAATACCGTGTTGAACCGCTTGCTGGGCGACGACTTCGGGGAAGAAATACATATCATTAAAACAAGTGGTGCCGCCGCGTAACATTTGCGCAATCGCCAAATCAGTACCATCGCGAACAAAAGCCTCGCTCACCCATTTCTGCTCTGCTGGCCAAATATGATTTTGCAACCAATCCATCAACGGTAAATCATCAGCAATCCCTGACAACAACGACATGGCTGCATGGGTATGGCAATTAATCAAACCGGGAATTAAAGCGTGATTTTCAAGCTTTTCTAAACTGCGTGGCTGATATTTCAGCAAGGCCTCCTGACTATCCAGCAAATCGATGATTTTGCCTTCATCAACGACCAGACTGTAGTTTTCGTGGATTACGGATGCTGGCTCAACGGGTATAATCCAGCGTGCTTGAATAATTAGATCGACCTGCATGGTTTTCCCCAACCAAAAAATCACAATTATACCTTTTCACCCATCAATCATCCCTAATCGAGGTGTTTTAACCTATGAGCAACCCTAAGCAATTATCCGTGCAAGCGCTGCAATGGAGTGGCCACAGCCTAAAAGTACTGGATCAACGCCTGTTGCCCGAGCAAATTCGTTACGACGAATACCAAGATGCCGCTGGCGTCACCGAAGCCATTGCCTCAATGCGAGTCCGCGGCGCTCCGGCGATTGGGATTGCCGCCGCTTATGGCGTGGTGCTTTCAGCGCAACAACATTATCCCAATAGCGATTGGCAAACCGCAGTCAGTCAAGACATTGAACAACTCGCCGCCTCCCGCCCTACCGCTGTCAATTTATTCTGGGCGCTGGATAAAATGCGTGCCGCTTTAGCCAGCAACCCAGCCGAACCACTGACGGCATTAGAACAATTAGCCATTCAAATCCACACCGACGACACCGCCGCTAATCATGCAATGGGTGAACGCGGTGCTGATGTGATTGGCGACGCCAAAGCCGTGTTAACGCACTGCAACGCGGGTGCTTTAGCCACTGGCGGTTATGGCACGGCTTTAGGCGTGATTCGCAGCTTGCACAAACGCGGCAAACTGGAAAATGTCTACGCCGACGAAACCCGCCCTTGGCTACAAGGCGCACGCTTAACGGTTTGGGAATTAGCCCAAGATGGCATTCCAGCGACTTTAATCGCCGACTCCGCAGCGGCTTGGTTAATGAAATCTGGCCAAGTCGATTGGATTATCGTTGGTGCCGACCGGATTGCTGCTAATGGCGATGTTGCTAACAAAATCGGCACCTATTCATTAGCGGTGTTAGCCAAACAACATGGCGTCAAAGTCATGGTTGCCGCGCCCTCCTCGACCTTTGATTTCAGCATGGAAAACGGTGACGCCATCGAGATTGAACAACGCAATCCCAAAGAGCTATTGCCAGAATGCTATTTACAAGCCGATTCCCTAGTCAACGCTTGGAATCCAGTGTTTGACGTTACCCCAGCCGAGTTAATCACCGCCATCGTTACCGAACGCGGTGTAGTGCTCAACCCCGGCCAACACGGTGTCAGGAGCTTAATGCCATGATTAATCTAAAAGCCAGTAACAACCCTTTTTTTGCCCTCAGCTGCTTACTGCAAGGCTTCAAATTATTGGGCCATCCAGACTTACGAAAATTTCTGCTGATTCCTTTGCTAATCAACGCCGTGCTTTACACCACGGCTTTTGTGATTGGCTATCACTCAGTTTCCGCAATCATTCATGAGTTTATCCCCGACTGGTTATCGTGGTTAAACTGGATTTTATGGCCATTGTTTTTTATCAGCTTTCTGATTGCCGGTTTTTTCAGCTTTACCTTATTAGCCAATTTAATCGCTGCCCCCAGCTACAGCCGATTGTCAGCCAGAACCTTGGAAATTCTCAACGGCGAAGCATTAACCAGCGTCGAACAGCCGTTCAGCAAAGTATTGCTCGCTGAGTTAAAACGGATGGGCTACATCGGGCTTCGAATGCTGCCTTTGGCGGTGCTGTTTTTAATCCCAGTGGTGAATTTAATCGCGCCAATCCTGTGGACCCTGTTTGCCGCTTGGGGCATGGCGATGGAGTTTATGGCCTACCCCTTGGAAGAACGCGGCCTGCTGTTTGCCGAACAAAAACACTTCCTGCAACAAAGCCGGATTAGTACACTGACGTTTGGCGGTGTGATTGCGGTTGGTATGGCGTTACCAGTGGTGAACTTATTGATTTGTCAGGTCGCGGTAATTGCAGCAACGATTTTTGTACAGCAAGCGGATTTGGTAAGTAGCGACGATTAAATAAATGACCCATTGACTTCGTCATTTCCACGATTGACTTCGTCATTTCCGCGAAAGCGGAAATCTAGGTGACAAGCTTCGACCTCTGGATTCCCGCCTTCGCGGGAATGACGGTAACGTCCTAGGGCGTCGATAAAAATCAAATCCATCTACCTATAAAACACCCTTTTTTTTATAAGCTTGGCACTTTTTATGAGTTTTGCGGAGATTATTAGACGGTCGGGGTTTGCAACCCCGATTGAAACAATTTTAGCTCGTTTTAAGTAATTTGAAATGTTTAAGCACGGGATGAATATCCCGTTCAGCAGAGTCAGATCATCACTCGCTCAAAAACTAAGCCTAGATGTTGCCACGCTGCCGAGGATTGAAACCATAGCGGTGGTATTAAACAAAGGAAAAACTAAGCAACATCGCGCTTAATCCTCGCCAAATCAAAGTCCTTAACAAAATGCTCGACGGCTTTGAAGGCAATCTCACCACCAGTAAATGGGCTAAACTCGCCAAATGCTCACAAGACACCGCTCATCGCGACATTCTGAAATTGATTCAATTAAAGGTATTGGTAAAAGCCGATTGTTCTGGAAAGAGCACGCATTACCGATTAGTGGCGACAGCTGATAAAATGCCGACCTTGTAGCTTTGAGCCTAACGGTTACCAATACCCCGCAGGCTGGGTTCCGCCCACCATGAGCCGATGAAACACCGCTTTGCTATAACCTAGGCTAATAACCAGCAATAACAACCATTTAACTTTTTGATGAATTTGGTAGACACCCGCTTTAATTTGGTGGGCTGAGCCCACCCTACTTCAAATCCCTAACCCTATGCTCAAATCACTTATCACCGAAATTTTAGCGGGATGGCCAACGGCAACCCGTGAACAATTTAAAGATCATCCAATTGCTAAAATTATTCGACAGGATTTTAAGGAAGAGATTAGCAATATTATTTCCAACCAATATTCAGACTACATAATCTCTGGAAGTGCTGGAGCGGGTAATTGGGCAAATGTACCTTGGCTATCAATTCTAAATCCCCGCATTACTGAAACTACACAAGCAGGAATTTACCCAGTTTATTTATTTTGTGCCGATGGCTCAGGCGTTTATTTATCTTTAATGCAAGGCACAACAGCTCCGCAACAACGACTTGGTAAAATACAGGCAGACATTCAAGCAGCCAATTACGCGACAACAATAAGAAAAGAATTACCCGAACTGGCAGAATGGGGCGGATTAGAAATTGATTTAAAAGCCAACACATCACTCGGCAAATCCTACGAAAAAGCCCAAATTGCCGCAAAGTTTTATCCTGCATCAGCGATTCCCAGCGATGAACAACTCAAAACTGATTTACTACAAGCGATGAGCTTTTATGAGGCTATCGAACCGATTTGGCAAACTTTGAATCATCAAGCCCCTGCCCGAAAACCATTACTGTCAACCACCCCACTCCCCAAACCCTTTCTACTCCTAGCCGGCATTTCCGGCACTGGCAAAAGCCGTTTCGTTCGTCAACAAGCCGAACAACACGGCACTGATTTGAATAATTTTTGCCTAATTGCGGTTCGTCCCGATTGGCATGAGCCATCGGATTTATTGGGTTATATCTCGCGGATTGGCGGTAATGGTAAAGCGCGTTATGTAGTGACTGATTTATTGAAATTTATGGTTGATGCTTGGTTGGAGGCGATAGAATCCGTGAGCAACCATAAAATCATCCTCAAACCCATCGAAGCGATAACACCGTTTTGGTTGTGTTTGGATGAAATGAATTTAGCGCCGGTTGAGCAATATTTCGCCGATTATTTAGCGATTATCGAAACCCGCGAATGGTCTAACGGTGAATATAGCTGCCAGCCGTTATTGAAAAAAGCCAGTTTAGATCAAGTCGAAGATCAGCTGTTGTTACGGGAAAATCAGGGCTTAAGCGCCAGCCAACACGATGAGCTTTGGGCTTATTTCCTTGCCAACGGCATTGCCCTACCGCCTAATTTAATCGTCGCTGGCACGGTGAATATGGATGAAACCACTCACGGTTTTTCGCGCAA
>JBJSYX010000413.1:0-7047 GCA_046090005.1 Methylomonas sp.
GACGAGGTTATCAAATTAGCATCCAATGAAAATCCATTGGGTACAGGCACTAAGGTCATCGAAGCCATTCAGGCCACTATCCCCGAATTGACCCGCTACCCTGATGGCAGTGGCTTTAATTTAAAAGCCGCTTTATCAGCGAAATTAGGTGTCGAAGCCCAGCAAATTACTTTAGGCAACGGTTCCAGTGAAATTCTGGAATTGGTGATGCGTACTTTTGTAACACCTGAACATGAAGTGGTGTTTTCTCAACATGCATTTGCTTTGTATCCGATTTTGACTCAAGCGGTTGGTGCGATTGCTAAAGTGGTGCCAGCTATCAATTACGGCCATGATTTACAAGCGATGCGTGCGCAAATTAGCGATAAAACTCGTGTGGTGTTTATTGCCAATCCCAATAACCCAACCGGTACTTTGTTGCCAGCAGCTGATTTAAAAGCCTTTGTTGCTGATCTGTCGAAAGATGTTTTGTGTGTATTGGATGAAGCTTATTACGAATTTGTCGATCCAGCGCATAGAACCGAATCAATGGCTTGGCCGAATCAATATCCGAATTTGATTATTGCCCGTACATTCTCTAAAGCCTTTGGCTTGGCTGGATTTAGAATTGGTTATGGCGTGTCTTCACCGGAAATAGCCGATTTATTAAATCGGGTTCGCCAGCCGTTTAATTGCAATATGTTGGCCTTAGCTGCGGCTGAAGCGGCTTTAACCGATGCTGAGTATTTGCAACAAACTTTGGCAATCAATAATGCTGGTATGACGCAATTGACTGCAGGTTTTAAAGCTTTAGATTTACCTTGGATTCCTTCATCCGGCAACTTTGTCGCTGTCGATGTTTTGCAAACCGCTATGCCAATTTACAACGCGCTCTTACAAAAAGGCGTGATTGTTCGCCCAGTAGCTAATTACGAAATGCCTAATCATTTACGCGTCAGTATTGGCACAGAACGTGAAAACCAAATTTTCCTAGATGCCTTAGCCGAGGTTCTGCGCGGTGTTTAACCGAATCTGCGTTATCGGTGTCGGCTTAATTGGTGGTTCGATTGCGAGTGCAGCGCGAGCTAAAGGTTTATGCCAAGAAATTGTTGCTTATGGCCAGCATCAAAATCTGGAAAATCTGCAATTAGCCAAACAGTTAGGTGTTATTGATCAGTTTTATACCGATATTGGCGAAGCGGTCAGTGATTGCGATGTGGTAATTATTGCTACACCGGTCGGTACCATGCAGGCAATTTTTGAAAAACTCAAACCCTACTGGAATCAACAAACCATTTATACCGATGCTGGTAGCACAAAAGGTAGTGTCGTTACTGCATTAGAATCTGTGTTTGGTGCAGTGCCGTCTAATTTTATTCTGGCGCATCCTATTGCCGGTGCCGAGCGGAGTGGGGTGGCTGCGGCGAATCCGCAATTGTTTGAAAATCGACGTTTAATTATTACTCCATTGGTTGATACAGAAACCTATGCCTTGAATGCGATTAGCGATTTTTGGCAGCAGCTGGGTTCCAGCGTTTCACAAATGTCGGTTGAACATCACGACACCGTGTTAGCCGCTACTAGCCATTTGCCACATATTTTGGCGTTCGCTTTAGTCGGTCTTTTGGGGCATAAAGACGAACAGCGGGAAATTTTTAAATATGCTGCTGGCGGTTTTAAAGACTTTAGCCGGATTGCCTCAAGTGATCCGACCATGTGGCAAGACATCTGTTTAGCAAACAAACATGAAATTATTCCTTTAATTCAGCAATTTCAAGATGAATTAAGCAAAATCCAGCAATTATTGGCTTCTGACCAAGGGGCCGCGCTTTTTGAAACCTTTACGTATGCCAGAAATGCTCGGCAGCGTTTTCTCGACCAACAAGAAGACTGAGAAATTACTATGTCACAATCCGTTACCTTTCAAGTTCAACCCGGTGGTAGTTTGCGCGGCGAAATTCGCGTGCCCGGTGATAAATCTATGTCACACCGTTCAATTATGCTGGGTTCACTGGCTGAAGGCGTGACTCATGTTAGAGGCTTTTTAAATGCCGAAGATGCGATGTCAACCTTGGAAGCTTTTCGCGCGATGGGCGTTAAAATTGAAGGGCCGGTTAATGGCGAAGTCACTATTCACGGTGTGGGTAAACACGGTTTGCAAGCCCCCACCAAGCCTTTGTATTTGGGGAACTCCGGAACTTCAATGCGTTTATTAAGCGGTTTGTTGGCCGGTCAGCCATTTGATTCGACTTTGACTGGCGATGAATCTTTAGAATCACGTCCTATGCGTCGTGTTACTGCACCGTTAGCTTTAATGGGTGCTGAAATTGAAACTCAAGAAAATGGCACTGCGCCATTACATATCAAAGGTAAAGCCGGTCAGTTGAAAGGCATTAATTACGATATGCCGATTGCCAGTGCTCAAGTTAAATCTTGCTTGTTATTAGCGGGTATGTATGCAGAAGGTGATACTACCGTGACCGAACCAGCGCCCACTCGTGATCATACTGAACGTATGTTGACTGGCTTTGGTTATCCGGTTAAACGCGAAGGCAGTACCGCGACGATTAACAATCAAGGCAAATTAACAGCGACTCAAATCGACGTACCAAGTGATATTTCTTCAGCGGCGTTCTTTTTGGTTGGTGCCAGCATTGCGCCTGATTCAGACGTGACTTTGAATCATGTCGGTATCAATCCAACCCGTACGGGCGTGATTGATATTTTGCGTTTGATGGGCGCCAATATCGAAGTGTTAAACCCGCGTTCAGTGGGTGGTGAGCCAGTGGCTGATTTGCGTGTGCGTTCTAGCCAGTTAAAAGGCATTGAAATTCCAGAACATTTGGTGCCACTAGCGATTGATGAATTCCCTGTGTTGTTTGTTGCCGCTGCCTGCGCGGAAGGTCAAACCACATTGACTGGTGCGAAAGAGTTACGGGTTAAAGAATCTGATCGGATTCAAGTCATGGCTGATGGATTACAAATTCTGGGGGTTGACGCGCAACCCACCGAAGACGGTATGGTGATTCAAGGTGGCAGTATTGGTACTGGTGTAGTTGAGTCTCATGGTGACCATCGGATTGCGATGTCATTCTCGATTGCCGGCTTACGTTCTAGCGGTCCAATTACTATCAATAACTGCGCTAACGTTAACACTTCATTCCCAGAGTTTAAGCAATTAGCGACTCATCTGGGTTTGAATTTAACTAGCATCTAAAAAAACCTAGCTTGGGTTAGGGGTGAACCTTAACCCAAGTTACACGCCATACTCAAAATAACATGACCACCATTTCAGTTCTTACTATCGACGGCCCGAGTGGTGCCGGAAAAGGCACGGTTAGCCGTGCAATTGCTCGCCAATTAGGTTGGCATTATTTAGATAGCGGTTCGATTTATCGTTCATTAGCAATTGGTTGTTTGCAAGCCGATTTAGACTTAAACAACATTGACGCTGTCTGCCAAGTTGCTGAAGCTATGCAATTAAGTTTTGATTGTGGTGAAACCTTGCAGGTTAAGCTTAATGGTCAAGATATTACAGGGTTGCTAGGTACAGAACAGGTGGGCAATGCTGCATCGATTGTTGCTGCATATCCCGCAGTACGGGCGTTGTTATTGCAAAAACAAAAGGATTTTCAACAGCATCCAGGATTAGTGGCCGATGGTCGTGATATGGGGAGCGTGGTATTTCCTGATGCCCAATTTAAGGTTTATTTGACTGCCAGTGCCGAAGAAAGAGCCTCAAGAAGGTATAAGCAGTTGATTGAAAAGGGAATTGATGCTAACCTTGATAAGATTACCCGTGAGATTCAAGAACGCGACCAACGTGATCAGCAACGTGCAACAGCACCATTGATGATACCGCAAGGTGCGCAAGTGATTGATTCTTCTAATCTAAGCATTCAACAGGTGATAGATCAGGTAATAAATTTAGTCCAATAGGGCTTGATTGGTGGTTGTCGATGATCGGCAACTTTATTTTAATTTTTTGATATGAAAAAGCTTGTTTGTGTTTTAACAAGTTTGGGAAAGTAGAGAATGAGCGAAAGCTTTGCACAATTATTAGAAGAGAGTTTTGCCAAGACCGAAATGCGTCCTGGTGCAATGTTAACTGGTACTGTTATTGATATCGAAAACGAATTCGTTATCGTCAGCACACAAGCAAAATCAGAAGGTGTCATTCCAAAATGGCAATTCTTGAATGCTGATGGTGATCTTGAAGTCAATATCGGTGACGAAGTTGAAGTAGCTCTTGATTTATTCGAAGACGGCCTAGGCGCCACACTTCTTTCCCGCGACAAAGCTAAGAAAAGCAAAGCTTGGACTGAGCTTGAAAAAGCATTTGATACCCAAGAAACCGTTATCGGTCGCATCAATGGCAAAGTTCGTGGTGGTTTCACCGTGGCAGTTGGCGCATTGCGTGCATTCTTGCCTGGTTCATTGGTTGACGTTCGTCCTATCCGCGACACCACATTCTTGGAAAACCGCGATTTAGAATTCAAAGTCATCAAAATCGACCAAAAACGCAACAACGTTGTGTTGTCTCGTCGTGCTGTCGTTGAAAGCGAATACAGCGCAGAAAGAGAAGAATTAGTTAAAACCCTACAAGACGGCGCTATCGTTACTGGTATCGTTAAAAACCTTACCGATTACGGTGCGTTTATTGATCTTGGCGGTGTTGATGGTCTGTTACACATTACTGATATGGCATGGCGTCGTGTTCGTCACCCATCTGAGTGTGTTGAAATCGGCCAAGAAATCAAAGTTAAAGTGCTTAAATTTGATAAAGATAAAACCCGCGTATCGTTGGGCATGAAACAAATGGATGAAGATCCATGGCAAAACATTGCTCGCCGCTACCCTGCTGGTAGCCGCGTATTCGGTAAAGTCAACAACTTGACCGATTATGGTTGCTTCGTTGAGATTGAAGAAGGCGTTGAAGGTTTGGTTCACGTTTCTGAAATGGATTGGACCAACAAAAACGTTAACCCATCTAAAGTGGTTCAATTGGGCGACGAAGTTGAAGTTATGGTGCTTGAAATCGACGAAGAACGTCGTCGTATTTCATTGGGCATGAAACAATGCCGTTCAAATCCTTGGGATGAGTTTGCAGCAACTCACAACAAAGGCGACAAAATCAGCGGCAAAATCAAATCTATCACTGATTTCGGTATCTTCATTGGATTGGATGGTGGTATCGATGGTTTGGTTCACATGTCTGACATTTCTTGGAATGAAAACGACGAAGAAGCGATCCGCAACTACAAAAAAGGTGACGAAGTTGAAACCGTTATCTTGGCAGTTGACTCAGAGCGTGAGCGTATTTCTTTGGGTATCAAACAATTGGAACAAGACCCATTCCAAAACTACATTGCCGTTCATGAAAAAGGCAGCTTAGTTAAAGGTACTATCAAAGAAGTTGATGCTAAAGGTGCAGTCATTACTTTGGCTGACAATGTTGAAGGTTACCTACGCGCGGCTGAAATTCAACGTGAACGTGTAGAAGATGCGCGTACCTTGTTGAAAGAAGGTGATGAAATCGAAGCTAAATTTATTGGCGTCGACAAAAAAACCAAATCAATTTCTTTGTCTATCAAAGCTAAAGATGTTGAAGAAGAGTCAAACGCAATTAAAGATTACTCACAACAAAGTGCTGGCACCGCTACACTAGGTGACATCTTTAAACAAATGGATAAATAAAACCATCTGTAATAGCGACATGGGCGCTGAGCTCATGTCGCTCTCTTCTATTATTCAGGGTTGAATGTGACAAAATCAGAATTGATAGAGGTGTTGGCTGAGAAGCAACCACATCTCGCGCTTAAAGATGTTGAATTAGCGGTTAGGTGTGTAGTCGATCACTTGAGTGATACTTTATCTAGCGGCGAAAGAATAGAAATCCGAGGTTTTGGCAGTTTTTCATTGCATCACCGAACAGCTCGTTTAGGTCGTAATCCTAAAACTGGCGAAGCAGTTGCATTGACAGAAAAGCATGTGCCTCATTTTAAACCTGGTAAAGAAATGCGGGATATGGTTGATGCCTCCCGTGAGAAATTTCCAATCATCGATTAATTTTTTCTTGGTCTATACGCCTGTATAGGCTGACGATCTTTAAATAAGTTACGATGGCCTTCGGCTGGTTTTACTGGCCGTTCGCTTTTTAAGTAGCAACTCTCACAAAAGCACTTAATTTACGCTAATTATTGATCTTAAAGCGTAAATTACCAGCTACTCTTTTATTTAGATTCAACTCATGTTTAAACGTATTTTTATTATTGCGTTATTAAGTGTTTTTATATTTGGTGGCTTATTTGGTTATAAGTTTTACCAAATCAATCAAGCCATTAGCAACATTCAACTACCTCCACCACCGGTGGTTGCCGCCAGCACAGTCAAACAGGAACAATGGCTTACCGCATTATCTGCAGTCGGCAGCTTAACCGCAGTTGCCGGTGTAAATGTGAGTAATGAAGTCAGCGGAAAAATTAAAGCTATTCACTTTGAATCTGGGCAAGCGGTCAAACAAGGTCAATTATTAATCGAGTTAGATGCCGCAACCGATTATGCCGAATTACAAGGCTTACTGGCAGAACAACAACTAGCCCAAGTTCGTTTCAATCGAGGTGAAAAAATGCTGGATAAAAAATTCATCTCCAGCTCTGATTTCGACCAAAATCAAGCCTCCTTACAACAAGCCACTGCTGCTGTTGCCGCGAAAAGAACTTTGATTGATAAAAAACAAATTCGCGCACCGTTTAGTGGTGAACTTGGGATACGCCAAGTCGATTTAGGCCAATATCTAGCACCCGGTACGGCGATTGTCAGTCTGCAAAAACTCGACCCGATTTACCTCGATTTCAACTTGCCGGAACGCCATATTAGCCAGCTTAACAAAGGGCAAACGATTACTGCGACCGTACAAGCTTATCCAGAGCAAAGTTTTAGCGGCGAAATTATTGCCATCAGTCCAGCGATTGAAGCCACTAGCCGCGCCATCAAAGTTCGCGCCTCGCTGAAAAATGCCGATAAACGCTTACACCCTGGCATGTTCGCCCAAGTGCAAATCAGTTC
>JBJSYX010000414.1:0-3427 GCA_046090005.1 Methylomonas sp.
CGGACGCCGCGATTGGCCATTAACGCCAGCTGAAACGATTAAAGGTTATTTTTTCACTGATAGTTTGGCGCACAGCGAATTGCGTTTACAGCGGGTTGAAGACGATGTTTTACGCCCTAAGCTGATTTGCCGAGTGGTGCATAGCGTCAATCATCGGCCATTCCAAGGCTTCAACCGCGCCCAATATTCAGTATTGGAAGCAGCGATTTTAATTAGTCGTCTCGAGATGTTGCCGTGGCAAAAAATTCAGTCCGAATTGGATTATTTACGGATTGGTTTTGAAAAAACCGCCGGTGACCGCGAACGCCAAGCTTGGGATTGGTTAATGGCGATGATTGAACAGCATCAACAGGCTAAAGGTTTGCTATGAGTGCGATGTTAGCCAGCGTTAACAGCTTGCCAGAAGCTTTGTTAGTCCAAGGTTTCGCGGCGGATATTATTGATTTGAAACAGCCAGAGCAGGGGGCATTAGGCGCTTTGGAAGCTGAATTGGTCGCTGAGATTGTTAAGGCGTTAGCCCCAGAAACCCGTATCAGCGCCACCATCGGTGACATGGCGATGGAACCTCAGCCTGTGTTTGATGCGGTACAAGCGATGGCGGCGACGGGCGTCGATTTTGTCAAAATTGGCTTGTTTCCCGAAGGCGATACTTTAGCCACCATTCAGCAATTAGCAGCCATTAGCCAACAAGGTACGGCGTTGATTGCGGTGTTATTCGCTGATGCCAAGCCCAATTTTGAAATCTTGGAGGCTTTAGCCGCAGCCGGTTTTCGCGGCGCAATGCTGGATACCATGCACAAAAGCCAAGGTTCATTAACTGAGGTTTTGTCATTAACGGCTTTAACCGATTTTGTCGAACGCTGTGCCAACTTGGGCTTATTGAGTGGTTTGGCCGGTTCTTTGCGTGAAAGCGATATAACGGTTTTATCGCCGCTGAATCCTGATTATCTGGGCTTTAGAGGCGCTTTGTGCCAACAACAATCCCGCACTGCCGAGTTGGATAGACAGCAAATTGCCCGTATTCGCTATTTAGTCAAATAAACTATGCACAACGCCTTAATTCAAATGACCGCTCTGATGTTATTGGGCGCGAGTTGGCGAGTGTTTTCGCCGAATCAATTACAGGCCGATCAAACCCGTTTGGTGTTAACCACCACCGTTTATTACTTTTTCCTGCCAGCGATGGTGTTGTCAGTGTTATGGCAAGCCGAGTTGGGCACACAATCGTTGCAATACAGCTTGCTGGGCTGTTCCAGCATTTTGTTTGGTATCGTTTTAAGTTGGCTGATTGCCAAGCTGTTTCACTTCAAAAATCCACAAACTGGTGCCTTGATTTTGGCCGCCGCTTATCCGAATGTCACTTATCTGGGCTTGCCGGTGTTAGAACAAACTTTCGGTAGTTGGGCCCGGTCGGTGGTGATTCAAATTGATTTATTCGCTGCCGCGCCGATGGTATTTAGCTTAGGCATCGCCATCGCCAGACACTACGGCCAAGACCACGCCGCTGATCAAGGTAAATCTTGGCTGGGTTTTTTCAATGCGCCACCGTTTTGGGCGGCATTGATAGCGGTTTTACTCAACAAAACCGGCGTTCCAGCGCCGAGCTGGTTATTGGGTTTATTAGACAAAATGTCGTCAGCGGTGGCGCCGTTGATGATTTTTTCTTTAGGTCTGGCGCTAAGTTGGCGCGGGGTGCCGTTGCGGAATTTGAGTTATATCGCCCCAGTTGCGATCATCAAATTATTGCTACTGCCAATTTGGGCGATCTGGATGGTGAATTGGCTGGATTTGGCGCAAGATTATCGAGCCGCAGCAGTGATGGATATTGCTATGCCCAGTATGGTATTAGGGATTGTGTTTTGTGATCGTTATCAACTGGATAGCGCCTTGTATGCCGCCACCGTCACCATCACCACTGCTTTAAGTCTGCTCAGTTTACCGTTTTGGTATAGCCAATTATTATGAAACCAATCGCCGAAATTTTTTCTCAAGGTGAAGAAGTTGTCACTGGCCAAACCGTTGATAGCAACGCCGCTTGGCTATCGCAACAACTCAATGGACTGGGGTTTAGCGTCAAACGCCACACTGCAGTCGGTGACAATTTAGCCGATTTGGTGGCCTTAATCGGCGAAATTGCTAACCGTGCCGATTGCTGTATTTGCACAGGTGGTTTAGGGCCAACGATTGATGATTTAACTGCCGAAGCGGTGAGTCTGGCCAGCGGTCAAGCTTTGCAGTTTGACCCTGTTGCTTTGGCAGCGATTGAACAGTATTACGCTTGTCGGCAAAGAGTCATGCCGCCCGCCAATCGCAAACAAGCTATGTTGCCGCAAGGCGCAATTCGGATTGATAACCCAGTCGGCACCGCGCCGGGTTTTGCATTGCAAATTCAAACTTGTTGGTTTGTGTTTCTACCGGGCGTTCCAGCGGAAATGAAAGCCATGTTTAGCCAGCAAATCGTCCAGCAATTACCGCAGCGCTTTGAGTTACAAGCCGATTGCTTGGTCACTTTGCGTAGCGTTGGCATTGGCGAATCAGCCATTCAGCAACAATTACAAGACCTTAAATTACCCGAAACGGTACAGCTGGGTTTTCGCGCTGCGGTTGATGAAGTACAAACCAAATTATTGTTTCCTGCGGATTTTCCTGAAATTGACAAACAAGTCTGGGTCGCACAAGTTCGGCAATTGATTGGTGATTATGTGTTTGCAATTGATGGTTTAGCAGGCGAGGAGGGTGATTTGCTGACCGTGATTGATCGCTTAATCCAGCAACGTCAGTACAGCTTGGCCTTATTAGAAACCGCCAGTCAGGGCTTGATTGCCGCCCGTTGTTTGGGACGCAATTGGTTAAAGTCAGTGTCGCTTCAGTTAGCCAGCGCCGATAGCACTTTAGTTGAGCAACTCGCTAGCCAATTACAACAAACTCAACAAACTGATTTAGCCTTGGTGCAACTTTACATCGGTACAGCCAGTGACTACCTCGATAGGCAGCAAGCCGTCGTGCTTTATAATGCCTTACAAACCCCAGACGGTATTTTTACCAGCCAAAATACCATCGCAGGCAGCCCAACTTACAAACAAACCCAAGCCGCTATCATGGCCTTGGACTTACTCAGACGTTACCTACAAAAATCATGCCTTTAATTCGCTTAAATAATGTATCCATTGCCTTTGGCACCCACGCTTTACTCGACAACGCGGCTTTTCAACTCGATGCCGGTGAGCGGGTGGGTTTGCTAGGCCGGAATGGTGAAGGCAAATCGACCTTGATGAAAATCATTGCTGGCGATATTCCAGCCGATCATGGCGAAATCTGGCGACAACCCGAATTGCGTTTGGCTTGGTTAGAACAAACACCGAATCTGGATGTTGAAGACACCATTTATGAAGCGGTTGCAGGTGGTTTGGGCGAGTTAGGTAAATTA
>JBJSYX010000415.1:0-4198 GCA_046090005.1 Methylomonas sp.
CCGTTGCTGGAATTGTTGAAAACTGTGCCAGTTCACGCAATGGCACACATCACAGGCGGTGGTATTACCGAAAACTTGCCACGCGTTTTACCGAAAGATTTAGACGCTACGATTAATCTTAGCTCTTGGCAATTGCCAGAAATTTTTGTTTGGCTACAACAGCAAGGCAATGTTGATTTGGCGGATATGTTAGTGACGTTTAACTGCGGTGTTGGCATGATCGTCTGCGTAGACGCTGCGGATGAAGCGAAAACCTTAGAAATTCTAGCCGCACAAGGTGAAACCGTGTTTAGCATCGGTGAAATCACACCATCCAGCCCGGACTCTAAGCGGGTTAATTACATCTAAAATCAATTAGCGGTCATTTCGTTGATTGAGATGACCGCTACATTTGGACCCCGATTCAAACTTTTCCCAAATTTCAGGCGAAAAAAAAGCCATTACATTGTAATGGCTCTTAATTTGGCGTCCCCAGGGGGGTTCGAACCCCCGTTACCGCCGTGAAAGGGCGGTGTCCTAGGCCACTAGACGATGGGGACTAAGACTGTGGTAGCTTTTCTTGCTTAAACTTGTTATCTGCTACCTAGTATAACAAAGTAATCTGGCGTCCCCAGGGGGGTTCGAACCCCCGTTACCGCCGTGAAAGGGCGGTGTCCTAGGCCACTAGACGATGGGGACTAAGACTTTAAAACCATACCAGTTGGTGGAGCCAAGCGGGATCGAACCGCTGACCTCTTGCATGCCATGCAAGCGCTCTCCCAGCTGAGCTATGGCCCCTCAATTGAGTCCGCTCATTATACAGTCTTTTTCATAATTAGCCAGCACTTTGTTGATTTTTTATGAATTGAATTGCTTGTTCAATCCGACTTAAGGTTTTTTGCTTACCTAATAAAGCCAAGGTCGCGTCAATCGCTGGCGATACACCGCTACCGGAAACTGCGACCCGCAAAGGCTGAGCGACCTTACCTAAACCTAATTGCAATTGTTCCGCACTATCTAAAACCACCTGATGTAACGGCTCGGCTTCCCAAACAGTTAATCCACTAAATTGATTCCATAAATGCTGTAAAACATCCGCAGCTTCTGACTTAAAGTTCTTTTTAGCGGCTTTTTCTTCATACTCGCTAAAGTCTTTAAAGAAATACACGCTATCCGCTGCCATTTCCACCAAGGTCTTGCAACGTTCACGCTGCGCCTTGACTACCCCAGCCAATGCTGGCCCATTGGCCAAATCCAAGCCTAACTGCTGCAAATGCCAGCTCAAATGCTTAGCCACCAACTCAGGCTCGCTGTTCATAATGTACTGGTGATTCAACCACAATAATTTGTCAGTGTTAAAAGTCGAAGCAGACACATTAACTTTTTCTAACTCGAACAATTCGATCATTTGTTCACGGCTAAACAGCTCTTGATCACCATGCGACCAACCCAATCTCACCAAATAGTTCAACAACGCTTCTGGCAAATAGCCATCATTGCGATATTGCATCACACTCACCGCGCCATGACGCTTAGACAAACGCGCACCATCAGAACCTAAAATCATCGGCACATGAGCATAAACCGGTAACTGCGCACCTAAAGCTTTGAGAATATTAATCTGCCGTGGTGTGTTATTGACGTGATCATCACCTCTAATCACATGAGTCACGCCCATATCCATATCATCAACCACAACCGTTAAGTTATACGTTGGCGTACCATCAGAACGGGCAATAATCAAATCATCCAACTCTTTATTAGCAACCACAATCCGGCCTTTGACCAAATCATCAATCACCACCTCACCTTGCTCTGGGTTTTTAAACCGCACCACCCGCTCACCAGCATTCTCAGCACCATGACGACATTTGCCGTTATAACGCGGCTTTTCCTTATTCGCCATTTGCTGCTCGCGCAAAGCATCTAGCTCTTCACGACTGCAATAACAATAATAAGCATCGCCTTGATCCAACAACTGCTGAATCACCTCTTTATAACGATCAAAACGCTGGGTTTGATAAAACGGCCCCTCATCATATTCCAGCCCTAACCAATCCATCCCTTCCAAAATCGCATCCACCGACGCTTGGCTTGAACGCTCAAGATCGGTATCTTCGATTCTTAAAATGAATTTTCCGCCGTTTTTACGGGCATACAACCATGAAAACAAAGCGGTTCTTGCGCCACCAACATGCAAATAACCGGTAGGACTTGGGGCAAAACGGGTTCTAATACTCATCATCACTTACTTATTAATTAAAAATTTCTTCGCGTATTCATTAGGAATCGTGCGAGCCGCACTTAAGCGCATCGCCTGATAGTTGAATTGTACACTGCCTTGGGCGGCATCATTTTTGCCTAAAATCGCCAAAGACGTTGTATGACCTTGCGCAGCCGCTTTTTGATACCAAGCAGTTGCTTTATCTCTATCATTCATCACACCCAAACCACGATCATACATGGCACCCATTACCACTTGAGCATCCATTAAACCTTGTTTTGCTGCTTTTTCCATCCATTCTGCCGCCAAAGCCTCATTCACCTCAAAACCTTCACGACCCAACAAATATAAAGATGCTAACTTCGCCTGCGCCTGAGGACTACCCTGCTCCGCTGCTTGCTTTACCTCAACCGCATTTTCTGCAAACACGCCATGCACTTGCCCAAACCACAAACACACACCTAAAAACCACGCTTTTCTGCACATCACAATCACTCCCAATGCTTAAGCAAACAATAAGACTAAATCATCATTATTTCACGGCAGTCCAACAAGTTGAACAAACGATTCGATAAGAACAGGCTAACTATATAAAAAATAACGATTTAACATCATTTAACCTTCATTAACTTCAACTTAAATTAGAATCAAACTCAGATTTATTGCCACAAACCTAAATCTAAGCCCATCAATAAATAATAAAAACCGAGACACAGATGAATAAAAAACTTACCCTGACCACAGCGATTACACTGACATTACTATCTGGCTGCGCCACTCAATCCAGTAACAATTTCCAAGCTTTTCAACCGCAAGATTTAAACACCCTCGTCAAATCAGGCCAATTAGTTCAAAAAACCGACAGTTTCTTCGTCATCAACGACTCATCATCCTCAATGAGCAACAGCTATCAAGGCGATGTCGCTGGCACCAAATTAGATGCTGAAAAAGACTTGTTAAACAAATTCAACAAAACCATCCCAGCCATCAACTTAAATTCAGGTTTACGTAGCTTTGGCTTCGGCCCTTGCTTGTCATGGAACAGCAGCGTTCTCAATCAACCACTACAACAATACAGCCAAGCTGGCTTTAACGATGCCATCACTTCACTAAGCTGCTCAAGCGGCGGCACACCGCTGGCTGATGCATTAAACACCACCGCCCAAGATATTAACGCAGCACCAGGCAATATTGCCTTAATCGTCTTTAGTGACGGTAAAGATGACTCTTCACCAGTACCCGCCGCAGAAGCATTGAAAAATCAACACGGCGATAAACTTTGCATCTATACCGTCTGGGTAGGTAACGAAAACGACACCATCGGTCAAGCCAATCTAAACCAGATTGCCAGCGCATCAAGCTGTGGCTTTGCAACCACCGCCACCAACATCAGCACCCCAGCTGGCATGAATGAATTCGTTAAAAACGTCTTTTTAAAACCAGGTAACCCGATTGCACCGGCATTAGATGACGACAAAGACGGTGTGATTAATCCTAAAGACAAATGCCCAGATTCACCCAAAGGCGCTATCGTTGACAAAGACGGCTGCTGGGCGTTCCACGGCGTCTTGTTTGACTTTGACAGCGACAAGATCAAATCAACCAACGATCCACTCATCGCTAATGCGGTACAAGTTTTAAAACAAAACCCACAATTGAATATTGAAATCCAAGGCCACACCGATAGCTACGGCAAAGATGCTTACAACCAAAAGCTATCCGAACGCAGAGCCTTGGCTGTTAAAAATGAACTGATCAAACAAGGCATCGCAAGCTCACGCTTAAGCACGGTCGGCTTCGGCGAATCAACCCCAGTTGATAGCAACGAAACCGATGCAGGTCGCGCGTATAACCGTCGTGTCGCTTACAAAATTGTTAAATAACAGCTCACGATAAGGCTACAAAAAAGGGAGGCTTCGGCCTCCCTTTTTTTTATCCACCAACTGATTCATTAACTTGGCTAATGCCTATTGGCTTCGTCATTCCCGCCTTCGC
>JBJSYX010000416.1:0-7988 GCA_046090005.1 Methylomonas sp.
GTACGTTCACCTACACCAGCGAATACAGAGAAACCACTGTGCTCTATCGCGATGTTACGGATCAATTCCATCATGTTAACGGTTTTGCCTACACCGGCACCACCGAACAAACCGACTTTACCGCCTTTAGCAAAAGGGCAAACCAAATCGATAACTTTAATACCTGTTTCCAATAATTCATTGGCAGGTGCTTGTTCGTCATAAGTTGGTGCATCACGGTGGATGGTCCATTTTTCTTTTTCGCCAATTGGACCTTTTTCGTCGATGGCTTCACCGAGGACGTTCATAATGCGGCCTAAGGTCGCTTGTCCGACTGGTACTTTAATTGCATCGCCTGTGTTGCTGACTTCAAGGCCACGGCTTAAGCCGTCGGTAGAACCCATTGCAATGGTGCGAACAACGCCGTCACCTAATTGCTGTTGAACTTCTAAAACCAATCCGCCTTTTACATTCAACGCATCATATACTTTCGGCAAGTTATCGCGTGGAAACTCCACGTCAACAACCGCTCCAATTATCTGAACGATTTTACCCAAACTCATTGTGTCGTCCTCTTTAAAAATCTATCTAAACTTGTGAAATGCTTTAAACAGCTGCAGCCCCAGCAACAATTTCCGAAATTTCCTGAGTAATTGCCGCTTGTCTGGCTTTGTTGTACACAAGTTGCAACTCTTTAATGATATTTCCAGCGTTATCGGATGCGCTTTTCATAGCAACCATTCGCGCTGCCTGCTCGCAGGCATTGTTTTCAACTAAGCCTTGGTAAACCATTGATTCTACATAACGGGTTAGCAAATGATCCAAGACTTCTTTTGCTCCTGGCTCATACAAATAATCCCATGTAGCACGCAGACTATCATCTTTATCTGCAATAACTGGCAGTAATTTTTCAATTACTGGTCGTTGAGTCATTGTATTGACGAACTCATTGCTGACTACAAACAACTCATCAATTTCACCGCTAGCATAAGCATCAAGCATGATTTTAATCACGCCAATAATATCGTTTTGATGCGGAATATCGCCTAATTTAGACACTTGTCCGATCACTTTAGCGTTGACAATGCTGAAAAAGTTTGCCGCTTTTCCACCAACTGTGCAAATATCAACTTCAATATCTTTACTTTTCCACTCTTGCATTTCGTTTAGAACCTTTCTAAACAAATTCGCATTTAAGCCACCGCACAAACCTCTGTCAGAACTAATAACAATAAGGCCTACACGCTTGACTTCACGCTTAACCATGAATGGATGCTTATACTCAGGATTTGCATGAGCCAAATGATTAATAATCTGGCTTATTTTTTTCGAGTAAGGCCGTGTGGCCTGCATGCGGTCTTTGGTTTTACGCATTTTGCTCGCCGCAACCATTTCCATGGCTCGGGTGATCTTTTGAGTATTTTTAATACTTGCGATCTTGCCACGTATCTCTTTGCCAACAGCCATTTGCCGATCCTTTTACCAGCTACTTGTTTTAATGAAACGTTCAATAGCACTGTGAATGCCATTTCTGATTTCATCGCTAAAGTCGCCTGTTTCGTTAACTTTTGCCATTAACGCAGGTTCTTCCGATTTCATAAATGCTAATAACGCAGATTCAAAATCACGAACCGCTTTAACGTCTAAGTTATCAAGGAAACCAGTATTTGCTGCATACAATGACACACTCATTTCAGCAACAGACATCGGTGCATACTGATTTTGTTTCATCAATTCAGTAACACGTTGACCGCGTTCAATTTGTTTACGAGTGCTTTCGTCAAGATCTGATGCGAACTGAGCAAACGCCGCCAACTCTCTATATTGCGCTAAGTCAAGACGTGTACCACCACCTAATTTCTTGATAATTTTGGTTTGAGCAGCACCACCTACACGCGATACTGATAAACCAGCATTCACCGCAGGACGGATACCTGAGTTAAACAAACCTGTTTCTAAGAAAATCTGACCATCAGTAATCGAAATTACGTTAGTTGGAACGAATGCTGATACGTCACCACCTTGTGTTTCAATAATCGGTAACGCTGTCAATGAACCGGTTTTGCCTTTCACTTTGCCGTTAGTCAATTTTTCTACTTCTTCAGCATTGATTCTAGCTGCACGTTCTAACAAACGTGAGTGAATGTAGAAAACGTCACCCGGATAAGCTTCACGACCTGGTGGACGACGTAACAATAATGAAATTTGACGATAAGCCCAAGCCTGTTTGGTCAAATCATCATAAATAATCAAAGCATCTTGACCGTTATCACGGAAATATTCGCCCATTGAGCAGCCTGTATAAGGTGCAATAAACTGTAATGCTGCTGATTCAGACGCAGATGCGACAACGATAATGGTGTGATCCATCGCGCCATGTTCTTCCAATTTGCGTACTACGTTTGCAATTGAAGAGCGTTTTTGACCGATCGCAACATAGATACATTTAATGCCTGTACCTTTCTGATTGATAATCGCGTCAATTGCGATAGCTGTTTTACCTGTTTGTCAATCACCGATAATCAACTCACGCTGACCACGGCCTACAGGAATCATTGAGTCAATCGCTTTCAAACCAATTTGCACTGGCTGATCAACTGATTGTCTAGCAATAACACCTGGAGCGATTTTTTCGATAGGCGATTTCAAATCAGTATCAATTGCGCCTTTACCGTCGATTGGATTACCTAAAGCATCAACAACACGACCTAATAAAGCTTCGCCAACAGGCACTTCTAAAATTCTACCTGTACATTTAACCGTGTCGCCTTCGGTAATGTGTTGGTACGCGCCCAACATTACCACACCGACTGAATCTCTTTCTAAGTTCAAGGCCATGCCATAAGAACCGCCGGGGAACTCCAGCATCTCACCTTGCATTGCTTCCGACAAACCATGTACGCGAACGATACCATCGGTAACACTAACTACCGTACCTTCCGTGTGTGCTTCGAGATTGGCGTCGAAATTCTCGATCTTCTTTTTAATTAGATCACTTATTTCTGATGGATTTAATTGCATTTTATATTTCCCGATCTAGCTCTTAGAGCCTTTTGGCTAATTGATGAAGCTGGCCACTGATAGAACCGTCAATTACTTTGTCACCCGCTTTTGCGAGTATGCCGCCAATTAACGATTTATCGACCAACACAGTAGCATTGACCTTTTTGTTTAATTTCTTTTCCAGCTTTGCGACATAGTTGCTTTGCTCGGCTTTGTTTAACGGATATGCACTATACAAATCAACGTTAACGTAACCTTCGTCTTCAGCTTTGTATTGTTCATACAAGGCGGTGATTTTTGGTAGTAACTGTAATTTGCCGTTTTCAACCAAAATCTTTAGCAAATTTTTTGCTTCCTCTTGAATTTGGTCTTGGCAAATATCCAGTATCACTTCAATCTTTTTATCTTTGCTAATTTTTGGATTGCTAATAATGACAATCAAATCTCGGTCTTGTGCAACAACCGATAAAAATTGCAAAGACTCCGACCAAGCACTTGCAGTTTCAGTCTGTTTAGCTCGTTTAAATGCAGCTTCGGCATAAGGCCTTGCTAGTGTCGCTAACTCAGTCATTGCTTAACCTAATTGTTCTGCAGTTTTGCTGAGAATTGCCTGATGCTTTGCTTTGTCGATTTCTTCTTTCAAAATCTGTTCAGCTGCGCGCAGGGCGAGGGCAGACACTTCTTTGCGTAAATTTTCTCTGGCTTGCAACATCTCTTGTTCAACCTGAGCTTTAGCAGCTTCGATTAAACGTTCACCTTCTGAACGAGCTTGCAATTTAGACTCTTCAACCACTTCATTCGCACGTTTTTGTGCGGAACTAATGATTTCAGACGCTTGTTCTTTAGCTTCTTTGAGAACACTTTTCGCTTTTTTCTCAGCCAGCTTAATATCTTCCTGACCTTTTTCGGCAGCCGCCAAACCTTCGGCAATCTTTGCTTTACGCTCTTCAAGCGCAGCAATGATGGGCGGCCAAATATACTTCATGGTCAACCAAACCAGAAGCGAAAACGTGATCATTTGACCGATCAGAGTAGCATTGATACTCATTGATGTTTCCTAAGTATACTGTTGTTATTGATATCTGCGTTTTGTGACAAGACTACTACAAGACTTGCAGTAGCCTATCTAAGCCACAGAACAGATAGATCCGCTTTTATTAACCAGCAGCAGATTGAACAGCTGATAGGAATGGATTTGCGAATGTGAAGAACAAAGCCATACCAACGCCAATCATGGTAGCCGCGTCAAGCAAACCAGCAACGATGAACATTTTCACCTGCAACATTGGCACTAATTCTGGTTGACGAGCGGCACCTTCCAAGAATTTGCCACCTAATAAACCAAAACCAATCGCTGTACCAATCGCGCCTAAGCCAAGAATAATGCCAACTGCGATAACGGTAAAGCCTTGTACGTTGGCTACTAATGATGCGAGTTCCATAGTGTCTCCTAAAATGTATATCAAAAAAATAATGTTAAAAATACTTTGAATTCTAGTGGTCTTCGTGAGCCAAACTTAAATAGACAATGGTTAAAACCATGAATATGAAAGCCTGTAATGTGACGACTAAAATGTGAAAAATTGCCCATGGGAAACCTAATAAAGGCTGTACAACCGGCGGCAATAAAGCAATCAAGATGAATACCAACTCACCAGCATACAAGTTACCAAATAACCGAAGAGCCAATGAGATCGGTTTGGCTAATTCTTCTACCACCTTCAACATCAAGTTGAATGGCATTAACCAAGGTCCAAAAGGGGTACAGGTCATTTCTTTGATAAAGCCAAACAGACCTTTAACTTTGATGCTGTAGAAAAAAATCAAGAAAAACACACTCAACGACAATGCAAAAGTAGCATTCAAATCAGTACTTGGCACTACACGCATGTATTCCATGC
This sequence comes from Methylomonas sp., assembly GCA_046090005.1. Lineage (GTDB taxonomy): Bacteria > Pseudomonadota > Gammaproteobacteria > Methylococcales > Methylomonadaceae > Methylomonas. Next base: position 4,884 of record JBJSYX010000416.1, read on the forward strand.
CCATCAGTGAACCAATCATTGGGAATAAGTCGACAGGCAACATGTCCATCGTATTCCACAAAAACACCCAGCAAAAAATTGTTAGCGCTAATGGCGCAATTAATTCACTTTTGCCGTGAAATGTATCTTTGACCTGAGTATCAACAAACTCAATAATCATCTCGGCAAAATTCTGCGCTAATCCGGGCACCCCCGATGTAGCACGCTCCGCCACGGTTTTAAAAAACCAAATAAACAAAGCACCCAAAATTAGGGAGAAAAACAATGTATCCAGATGTACAGTCCAAAACCCTTCACCTACCGACAAAGGAGTTAAGTGATGAACAATATAACCAGTTGCGCCACCTTGAGCAGACATTTTTCCTCGCAAATACTTAATCGCGCCAATAAAAAAGCGCAAACCAAAAAACCGATAACACTGCGACATATCCTGCCAACAGCGTATAAAAATTAACAGATGGAACTTGTAAAACTATGGCAAAAAGCGCAGCCGTTAAAATCAGCTTGATCGTTTCGCCCGCATAAAATGCACTGACGATACCTTGCGCTTCCTTGTTTCTTGCAAGATAGATTTTATATGCGAAGTACAAATTAGGTAATAACGCAATGCCACACCCCATTAGCGGAGAAATAGCATATTGCCAACCACCAACTACCGAGGAAACCAAAGCAACCAAAGCAGTCACCAAGATTTGCGCATATAACACTTTGCCGACAGTTGAAAATTGATTTCCGACTGCCATTTTCATCCCCTAGACCGTTAAGCGGGCCGATTATATCCAGCCCACCCAGTTAACGCAAGGTAACAAACCGCTAAACACTTAAAAACACTTAATGAATTTTTCTAATAATGCCTTCAAGCTCTTCCAAACTGGTATAACTAAAAACCAACTTTCCTTTACCACCACTTTGATGATTAATCTCCACTTTGGCACCAATTTTCTCGCTTAGCTCACGCTGCAGACGCAAGGTATCAGGATCGACTTTTTTACTAACCTCAGCTGGCTTACCTTCGTTCTGCTCTCGAACTAATTTTTCAACTGCCCTAACCGTTAACCCTTGTTTGACAGCTTTATTAGCAATTTCAATCTGCTTAGCATCTTCTAAACCCAACAATGCCCGAGCATGACCCATTTCCAACAGGCCTTTACCCAGCATCACTTTGACATCAAATGCCAAATCCAACAACCTTAACAAATTGGTAATCGTAGTACGGGATTTACCGACAGCAGTGGCAATTTGTTGATGCGTTAATTCAAACTCATCCTGTAGTCGCCTTAAAGCTTCGGCTTCTTCTAATGCGGTTAAATCTTCACGCTGGATATTCTCAATTAAGGCAATTGCCATTACTGAACGATCATCTAAATCCTTCAATACCACTGGCACTTCTTGTAAATCGGCCAATTGCGATGCTCGCCAGCGACGTTCACCAGCAATAATTTCGTATTTATTATCGCCCTCAATTTTACGAACAATAATGGGCTGAATCACGCCTTGCGCTGCAATTGAATCGGCTAATTCCCTCAATTTCTCGGGATCCATATCCCGCCGCGGCTGATATTTACCTCGCTGCAAAAACTCGATAGGCAAAGTTTGTACGTCTTGCGACTTTTCTCGAACTACCGGAGTAGCATCGCCCAATAACTCGCTCAAACCTCGCCCTAAGCCACGTTTTTTTTGCATCATGATTTCGCCGCTTTTTCTTTTCGAATCATTTCACCCGCCAAAGCAATATAGGCAATAGCGCCTCGCGAGGCTTTATCATAAGCCAATACAGGTACACCATGACTCGGAGCCTCTGCTAAACGAATATTTCTTGGAATTGTGGTTCTAAATACCTTATCACCAAAATACTCTATCAATTGATCCGATACATCTTTACCTAACCGACTTCGGGTATCAACCATGGTTCTCAAGATGCCTTCTAAATACAAATTCGGATTCACGCTATCTCGGACATTACGCAAGGTGGTCATTAACGATGACAAACCTTCTAGCGAATAATATTCACATTGCATCGGAATTAACACACTATTTGCTGCGACCATCGCATTAAGTGTCAGCATGTTTAATGATGGTGGACAATCAATCAGAATGTAATCGTATTGTTCTTTAATCGGCCGCAAAGCATCCGCTAAACGCCTTTCTCGATGAGCAGCCGACATTAATTTCACTTCTGCAGCCGTTAAATCAGCATTACCGGGAATTAAATCAAAACCCAGCTCTTTATTTTTATGAACAATCTCACTAACCGGCACTTCTTCCAGCAACAACTCACAGCTAGAATACGCCATATCATCTTTCACAACCCCACAACCCATAGCCGCATTACCCTGAGGATCAAGGTCTATCAATAATACTTTGCGTTTAGTCGCCGCCAACGCTGCCGACAAATTAACACTGGTTGTGGTTTTACCAACACCACCTTTCTGATTGGTAATTGCAATAATTTTAGCCATGCAAGCTTCTCTCTAATTCAATTAAACAGCGCTCAGCATCAATACCCGGCACCGAAACCGGAATCACTCGATAAGTTTCACTTAACTCAGCTAACTCTTGCGCAGGAACTTGGCCTTTCATCGCCAACAAAATACCGTCATCGGCTTGCAAATGCTGAGTTAATGCCAAAATGTCCGGCATACTGGCAAATGCACGACTAATCACGGTAGAAAATAAGTGTTTAGGTTTTAACAACTCAACTCGACTATGCACCACCTCAACATTTTTTAGCTGTAACTCCAATACAGCCTGTTGAACAAAGCGAGTTTTTTTAGAATTCGAATCAACCAAAGTAAATTGACAATCGGGCAGGGCAATTGCTAAAGGAATCCCCGGCAAACCAGCACCAGTACCAATATCAGCAATCGTCACCGCCTTGATATACGGCAAAATCGCTAAGCTATCCAGTAAATGCACGCTCACCATTTCCTGCAAATCACGAACCGCAGTCAGGTTATAAGCCTTATTCCATTTTTCAATCAGCTTGATAAATTTCAATAGCTGCTCAATTTGCAGCTGATTCAACGGTAATTGCAAAGCCTCAAGGCCTTGGCAAAGTCTCTGTCGACAAATATCCATTAAGCGGTTTTCTTTTTTAAATGCACT
>JBJSYX010000417.1:0-5531 GCA_046090005.1 Methylomonas sp.
GTAACTGGCTGGCGGGTGGTGCCATATGCACTAATTGACGACCGCGATAAATACCAACACCACCCTCACGCAAACGACCAGCATCATCAGCCAAACCTTGCAGTAATAAACCATGAGCAGCTAGCAAATCATCCAACCGGTCTGGGCGCCAATCGGGTAGCGATTCATAGGCAGCAAAGGCATTTTTCACTTCCTGAATCTCACGCGGCGCTCCCAGCACGACTTTACCAGCCAACACGGCTGTGACCTGCTCGACTGACAAGGTATTCTGTTCAATGGCTAACGAAGCTTGAATGGTTCGAATACGATTGCCACGCCGCAACTGAGGTATCAATTCGTTATCACTGGCTTGCTTCCAACGCCCCAACAACTCAGCGATTTCAGCCACACTCGACAACATGGCATGATTAAGCTGAAACGGCGGCTGATACACCGTCATAACAATCTCCTCTTGCCAGCATGAGGTTGATTATCAGCTTTAGCCTTCAATAAAACCATACCTAATCACGCCCTCGCAACTTAACCAATCCCAACTGCAAGCCCCACAACAACAAAACCAAAGCCATCAATACCGCAAACACCGTTTCATCCCCCCATTGGGCATAAGGGGTTAAGCCGGTCATCGGTACAATGCTGTCAGTCAACGTGGTGGTGGTAAACAATGGCGCTTGTTGAATGATGGAACCATCGGGGGCAACAAAGCCGGTGGTACCAGTATTGGTAGCGCGGACTAAATAACGGCCAGTTTCCAAGGCGCGCATTTGTGCCATTTGCATGTGTTGATGCGGCTGTGAGGTGTCGCCGAACCAAGCATCATTGGTGACGTTGACCAAATACTCGGCATCGGTCAATTGTCTGGCAACCAATTCACCAAACGCATCTTCATAACAAATTGTCGTCACAAAATGATGTCCGCCGGCGGTTAATAAAGGTTGTTTATCGCCTCCCGCCGTAAAGCTGCCTAAAGGAATTTCGATTAAATCCAAAATCCAGCCCGATAACGGTTGTAGCGGTAGGTATTCACCAAACGGCAGCAAATGATTTTTGTGATACAGGGTTTGCATGTCGCTCAAGTTCAACACGCTATTGAAATATTGCTTACCTTCACCGCTCGGCAAACTCACCACTAAATCGACGCCATGTTCACGAGCATTGGCAGCGAGTGGCTCAAGATAAAACTGTTTTACTTGTGACAAAAATGCCGGAATCGCGGTTTCCGGCCAAATGATGACTTGTGAATCCCAATGCTGCTCGGTTAAGGATTGATAAAGTTGCAAAGTATTAAGTTTTTGATTAGGTAGCCATTTTTGGGTTTGGCTGACATTGCCCTGCACCAAGGTGATTTTAATCGGCTCCCCAGCCGCTTGCGTCCATTGCACAGTTTTAAGCCAGCCACCACCAGCCCAAATCAATAACAACATCAGCAAACCAAACCAAGGCCTCAGTTTTCGGCGCAAGATTTCCACCACAGAAAAGGCAGTGATAGCCAATAAAAAACCAATGCCATAAACCCCGATTAACGGCGCGAAGCCAGCCAGTGGCGTGGTCAATTGGCTGTAAGCAATTTGCAACCAAGGAAAGCCGTTTAATAACCAATAACCCCGAAAATACTCAATCACGACCCACAGCAAAGCGGCGGCAAATACTCGTAATAAAACCACCGGTACTTTCAAAACCTTAACTGCCAAGCCAGCAGTTAAGGCGGGAAACAAAGCAAAAAACGCCACCGCTAATAAAGTTAATAACACCGCGCTGACTGGATCGGCACCGCCCGCATCGTGAACGCTGACGTAAATCCACCAAATCCCTGAACCGAATAAACCTAAGCCAAATAAATAAGCACTCAAAATCGCTTGTTTCACCGATAGTTTTAACCAAGTTTGGTACAAAAACATCAAGGCTAAAATTGCAGCATAACTAAAACCATAAGGCGCAAAGGCTAAAGTCATCAATACGCCGATGAGTGGTGCAGCTAACTGCCATTTCCATTTTAAAAGTTGATTCATGTGAGCGAGGTTTTGATTGGGGGGAAATTTTTAATGACGGAGAGGTCTGGGGCCGCATTCCAAACCGAAGCCTTGGAACGATCAGATTTTTACTTTATTGATTGGTCACACCGTGCGGCACATGGGCGGCGGCAACTTCATGCTGTTGGGCTGATTCACAATGACCTTTTTGATCGTCAAAGAAAATATCAGCAGCAAAGGCTTTTAAAAATGCACCTTTCGGCATTCCGCCTAAAAACAAGGCTTCGTCGATGCGGATGCCCCAAGCTCTCAAAGTTCTTACCACGCGTTCATGCGCTGGTGCTGAGCGAGCTGTGACCAAAGCCGTGCGAATCGGCGAATCTTCGCCAAAATGGGTTTGAATCCGATGCAAAGCACTTAAAAAATCTTTTAACGGCCCACCCGATAACGGTTTATGCGCTGCTTCACGTTCATTGGCCGCAAAGGCCGCCAAGCCATGTTGTTGATAAATTTGCTCGGCTTCATCAGAAAACAACACCGCGTCACCATCGAAAGCAATCCGCAATTGTGGCGCGGGATTGGCTGAGGCGCCCGAGACAATGGTCGCGGCAGCGTAACCAGCAGCCAAGGCTTTGCGAACATCTTCGCCATTAGCGGATAAAAACAAATGGGCGCCAAACGCCGGAATGTAACCGTAAGGCGAGGCACCACTGGTAAATGCCGCGCGGCTAATCGCCAAGCCATAATGATTAATCGAGTTAAAAATTCGCAAGCCGGTGTCGGCGCTGTTTTGCGAGAGCAGGATAATTTCCACCAGCGGCGTTTCAGGAAACGCTTGGTTAATCTCCAAAAACTTTTTGACTAATGAAAAACCAAAACCCGGCTGCAAAATCTCGTTTTCATGCTCAACTTGATAACGGCAAAAGGCTTCTTTGCCTTGGGTTTCAAAAATTGCATGAGACTCGTCAAGGTTAAACAAGGCCCGTGACGAGATGGCTACTACCAGCTTTTGATTAGTCATGGCTGACTGTCACTGAATCCAAATTTAAGCTTTTTCTGACTTTTGCCGCATAAGCATCGGCGTCATGCTGACTATTAAAGCCATCGACGCTGAGCCGATACCAGCTTTCGCCTTTGTTTTGGCCTTTAACAATCTTGGCCGGAAAACCTTTGCTGGCATATTCATCGGCTTTGCGTAGCGCATACCAATCGTGCTTGGAACCCATTAAAGTCACCGACCAATTCGTGCTCGCCACTGGCTCCGGTTTTTTGGTGTCTACTTTGCTGACAGCGGGTGGCGCAGTGACCACTGGGGTGGCTTTGATTTTTTCAATGCTGTTGAGCTTGCTTTGCAAATTATCCAGTTCATCATTCAACTGCTTGTTTTGACTGTTTAATTTGGCAATTTGTTTAGTAATCTCTTCATCTGATTTCACAACGCCTTCATTGGCTTTGTTTAATTCAGCAATTTGATTGGCAGTATTCAGTTGATTAGCGGCTAATTCATCCAGCTGGGTTTTTAAGGCTTGATTAGCCGCATCGGAAGCAGGTAACGCGGTTAGCTGTGGCGCTATGGTTTTTTGAAATTCAGCGAGTTGCGATTGCGCTGATAAACCTAAACCTGCACCGACCAATAAAGCGGTAATTGCCACGCCATTGGCAATATAAGCCAAAGTCGGCTTGCTGACTGCATTGACAGAACGCTTATAGCTATCGGTTTGCGAATTAGCTTGTCTGACACTTTCTAAACCACTGGCCAAATCATTTTTAGTAGCTTTTAGTTCAAGGGCTTTTTTCAGCTCGGCAATTTGCGCTTCCAGTTTGGCGATTTGTTGATCATCAACAACGAAAGTTGGCTCAATTGCCGCTTGCTCGGCCTGTTTCGGCACATAACCCGGTTCAAACTCTTCAATAGGCGCTACTTGGTCTAAAGCGGTTAATTCTGGCGTAGTTACTTCATCAAACACGTCAACGATATTGCTGTCATTACCGTATTCAGCAAATTCATCAATCAGTAATTCATCCAAAGTATCATCAATATCGACGTGATACGGGTCTTTGGGTTTTACAATTTCACCTAGATCGTCGCCAAAATTATCTAGCGTCCTTTTTTTAGATTCAGCCATCTGAGTTCTCGATTAAGTCATTAAGCGGGTTTTAATGCCGTTAGCAACGCATTCACCTGTAAGCGTGATTGCAGTTGAATATCAACAAAACCGGCTTCGGTCATTTGTTGAATAGCTAAAGCTTCACGCATGATGTGGTTTTCTGATTCGTCATTAAATAAATGAATAATCCAATGTTCTAACAAATCCAAGCGATTAATCTCGGTTAGCACTTTAAAGTAACCCGCCACTTCTTGCTGAGTGCTGCGCGTATGGGCAGAAGCATCATCCAAAGCATAACGATCACCATTAATGAATTGACCGTTAGCTTTTAACACCCGCTGCATTTCAACGATAACCTGTTGCCGATAATCGGCGCGGAAATTGTGGAAGGTATAAGCAGAAGCGATGACATCAACACTGTTGCTATCCAAAGCCTGCAAAGCGGTTAACGCATCGTCAGCAGAAAAGGTTAAGCGTCCGGCATCAACCCAATCTTGTAGATTTTGCTTGGCTTGATTTTGCATAGTCGGTTCGTTATCGACACTTAACAGCTTGAGATTTTGATCTGCGGACAAAATCGACAAAGTGGTGATACCAGTACCACCACCTAACTCGACAACCTTAATCGGCGTCGTTTGCGTTTGTGCATATTCACCCACCGCAACGCCGACTAACCGGCTCATTTCCGTAGCATAAGGGCAAATCAATTTTAGCATTTGGTAATCTTGGCCGATAACCCCTGAAAACATCGCGTCGTAAGCGTTATCCTGACTCATTGTGGTACCTTGGCTTGTTGTTTGGCTTGATAAGCGGCTAATTGTTCCGCAGTCGCTTCGGCTTGATATTGGTCTTTCCATTCGCTGTAAGGCATCCCGTAGACCACGGTTCTGGCTTGTTCATAATCCAAATCAACACCGCGATTGGCGGCTTCGGCGGCATACCATTTGGCTAAACAATTTCGGCAAAAATCGCCATGTATCATCAAATCGATGTTTTGAACTTCGGTGTGTTGCTGTAGATGTGCCAGCAAGCGTCTAAACGCTGCGGCTTCAAGCTCGGTTGTCAGATCTGTTGCCATTGACGGATTCCGTTATGTAAAGTTTTATTTTAACAGCGCACTCCGCGGGGTACATAGTTTTCGTGTTGCCGAATGGGGAATGTTGGCGAGATTTGTGGTTACAGGCTAAACTTAAATAGACGATTGAATTAGGGGCTACAGAATGACTAGCATTACATTTGATACTTTAAAATTTGTTGAAAAACTTGAGCAAGCGGGATTATCGCGCGCTCAAGCATCCGCTATTGCAGAAGCACAAAAAGAGGCCTTTTCTGAAGCCTTAGATTCCCAGTTAGCCACTAGGAATGACCTATTAGAAATGGAAAATCGTCTGATCAAATGGGGGCTGGGTTTAGCACTTGGTCAAATTGCTATTATCGCGGCGTTGGTAAAACTTTT
>JBJSYX010000418.1:0-2130 GCA_046090005.1 Methylomonas sp.
TCATCGGCACTATTTGTTATCAGATTGAAGATGAACAGCAATTACTTAAACAAGGCGCCAGCTTTGTAATTCACCCCTTGGTAGAAGCAGGAAATCGGCTGGCGAAGCAAATAATGGCAGATTCACTCACCCCTTAATCCCATCAAATCTAATCGCGTGTTTATTTATTTAACAGTCTTTGCTCCATGTCCTGCATTTGGCGTTGCAACAACGCCAAACTGTTTTGCGTTTGTTGCAACTGATCGGTCAAGGCTTCGAAATGGATTTGAAAATAACGGGAAGATGGAAATTTTGGCGCTGGTTTTTCCGAAGGCTCTCCTGTTCTTGGTCCTAAAAACGCTCTTTCAATACCGTATTGTTTTTGCATTATCTTGTTCCTAGAGATGAATTATTTAATCTTTTAATTATTCAACCTGCATTGTAGGGTCGAATTTATTTTTTAGTTGCCGAACCGCTAGACCAATAATGCACTAGCAATCCAAACCCAATCAGCACCACAGCGGCTAATGCCGAACCGGGTCGCATGGTTAACGCTGCAATAGCGATGCCAATCGTCGCGGCTAAAAATGTTAACGCGGCAATCAATTGGAAATATCTTAATGATGGCACGGGGTTGTTAAATTCTTGTTTTAACCAACCCATCACGACCGCCCCCGCCGATAAACTGAGCATCACGCCAGCAAACTCCAATAATTCCCGAAGCCCTGCACTCCAAACCACCATCACACAAAGTAGCGTTTGTGCCAACACAGCTATGCGCGGATGATCGCCGTGTAATTGCCCCATAAACTTCGGTAAAGCACCGTCTTTTGCCATCTGGGCATAAACCCGTGGTCCGCTCAATAACATTGATGATGCCGAAGTGACCAATGCCAAAGCGATTAAAGCACTTAATCCTTGTTCGGCAGCAATACCGCCCAAAGCTCTAGCAGCCGCCGCACCGGATTCTGCTACACCGCGAATTTCCCATTGCGGCGCACCATACAAAATCACCGCACTGACCCCCAAATACAGCACAATCACTAGCCCAGTACCGGTGTAAAGCGCCCGTTTTACCGTTGCCCCGCCACCATCGACTTCACTGGTGACATAGACCGCCGCATTCCCGCCCGACTAGGCAAACGAAACCCACACTAAAGATCCCGCAAACGCCATTAAAGAAAAGCTGTTTGATTCAATCACAGGGGCAGTTGCGATAGCTTCAGACACAGGAGGCACACCAAAAACGATAAACACCATAATTGCGATAACTTTGATTAATACCGCCAAATTCTGGAATTTAACCCCCATTTTTGGTGCTGCCGCATGTAATAACCCCAACAGCACGATTAACGCTGTCGCAAGCCAAGGCAGTGTATTGTCAATGGGTATGACCCGCGCCAAATACAGTTGTGCGCCTAATGCGGCGGCGGCAATCGGTGAAGTAAAGCCAGCCACCAATGACACCCAACCCGCCACCGTCCCCAACGCAGGGTGTAGTGTTTCGCGCAGAAACGCATACTCACCACCGGATTGAGGAAATCGCGCCGCTAAATCGGCATAAATCGCTACACCACACAAGGCATAAACACCGCCCACCAGCCATGCCAACATCACATAAGCCGGTGAGCCTAAATCTGCCAATGCAAAGCCCGAAGTAGTAAAAACGCCAGTGCCAATCGTATTGGCAATCACCAAGGCAATAGCGCCTCGATAATCCAGCAAACTAGCGGTTTGCTTGGCCATTAGCTAGCCCTTTTTTGCAGAATGGCAATGTACTGTCTAGGCAAAAACTCTTCGGTTTCTTGCAACTCATAGCCGGCTTGTTTCAACTCAGCCATCGCTGTATCAAATGCGACCAAGCGCATTTTGGGTGGTGTGTCGCTGGAATTCATCCGCCAATCAACGATCACTAATCGACCATCGTCTTTTAATGACTGCTGTAGCTTGGTGAAATAATCAACGCGGTTCTCAATCAAGTGATAAGCATTGACGAATAACAACACATCAACGGCTTCCGGCAGATTAGGACTATCCAAGCTAGCCTGCACCGGATGAATATTGGCTAAGTTTTCGCGTTTAGCGCGTTCACCTAAATAACGCACCATATCCGGCTCAAGATCAGCGGAAAACACTTTACCTTCTGGTACT
>JBJSYX010000419.1:0-6500 GCA_046090005.1 Methylomonas sp.
GTTGAATTTTTACCATTACGGCAATAACGGTGCCGTGAAAGCCGATTTGAATTATCGTTGGGAAAACGTTGATGAAGACAAAGGGGCTCTGGTTAAAGGCAGTTATCCCAAAACCGCCAACGCCAATACCGCACGCCTGCGTTTAGGGCTGTTGTCACCAACCGTTTACGATTTTCAAGCTTATGGCGAATATGAAGGCAATTACGCCATGCAAGAAGACTACAACAGTAGCGTCAATGGTCGAAGCCAATACTCGAAAATTGTCGATCCTGACCGCAGCGAATTAAATCAATTCTGGTTAAGTTACAAAGGCATTGCCGATACTTTGGTTAAAGTCGGTCGCCAACGCATCAAGTTTGATGATGATCGGTTCATTGGTAACGTCGGTTGGCGACAAATGGAACAAACTTATGATTCGGTGCTGATTACCCATAATAATCAAACCTTATTCGGTTTAACCGTCAATGCCGCTTACCTTGACCATGTGCAAACACCTGCCGGTCAAACCGATACGATTAATGCGCCGTTACTTAACCTGAACTACAAAATTAACGATTGGGGTAATTTGATTGGTTACGGCTATTGGCTAGATTTTCGTGATAAAGCCAATGCGACCAAATCTTCACAGACCTATGGCTTACGCTTTGATGGTAAATCACCGCAGTTTTTTGACCGCGTTAACTTCTTGTACACCGCTGAATGGAGTAATCAATCCAATTACGCCGACAACCCTAACCATTATCAAGCCGATCGCTTCAATTTTATGGGTGGTGCATCAGCGTTTAATTTGACTTTGCAAGGTGCAGTCGAACAGCTTAATGGTTATGGCGCTAACAAAGCCTTTCAAACCCCACTCGGTACTAACCACGCCTTCCAAGGCTGGGCAGATTTATTCCTGACCACACCCGCGAACGGGATTCGTGATGTATTCGCAACCGCCAGCTACAAAATGTTGAATGACAGCATGGTAGTGACTGGCATGTATCACGATTTTTATGATGACACCGGCAAAACCGCTTATGGTTCGGAATGGGATTTTTCTGTGTTGAAAAAGTTTGGCAAACATTATTCGGTGTTAGCCAAATATGCCAATTTCAATGCTGATAACGCGTCCTTTACCGATACACAAAAAATCTGGCTCCAAGCGAACGTCAGTTTTTAAGGCAGTCAGAACATGAAACAAAAACTGGTTGTAATTGGCAATGGCATGGCAGGGATGCGCTGCGTTGAAGAACTATTGACTCTTAATAGTGAAGCTTACGAGATTACCGTGTTTGGCGCTGAACCCTATGGTAATTACAACCGCATCATGCTGACACCGTTATTGTTTGGCGATAAAAGCTTGGATCAGATCATAATTCATGATTTTGACTGGTATCAACAACGTCAAATCCGCTTGCATTGTGGCGACCACAAAACTGTTGTTGCCATTGATCGCCAATTAAAACAAGTCATTGCCAAGGATGGCACGGTAGCTGATTATGATCGCTTACTAATCGCCACCGGTTCATTGCCAACCAAATTAAAAATTCCGGGTGCCCAGCTAAACGGTGTGATGGGGTTTCGAGATATTGCCGATGTAGAAAGTTTAATCAAAGCCAGCCAAATCCATCAGCGCGCCGCGATTATTGGCGGTGGTTTACTGGGTTTGGAAGCGGCTAATGCTTTGCAACAACGCGGTATGCAAGTCACTGTGATTAATCGCGCCAGCCACATCCTCAATCGTCAACTCGATCAAGCCGCTGGCAAACTGCTCCAAGCGCATTTGCAAAAGCAAGGCATTCAGTTTCGATTAAATGCCACAGTGGCTGAAATCATCGCAGGCGATCATCAGCAGCTTAAACAAATCAAACTTGATGATGGTAGCTTGCTGGACAGCGATTTAGTGGTGATGGCGATGGGGATTCAACCCAATATTAAACTGGCAAAACAAGCCGGATTGGATTGTCAGCAAGGGATAGCGGTCAATGATCAATTACAAACCAGCGATGCCAGCATTTATGCGGTGGGCGAATGTATTCAACACCGTAGCGAAGTATTTGGCTTAGTTGCGCCCGTGTATGAACAAGCCAAAATCTGTGCTCAACATTTAGCTGGTGATAGCCAAGTCCGCTATCAAAGCCGCTTATCGGCGACGATTTTAAAAGTCACCGGTATTGATTTATTTTCAGTGGGTGTTACCGAAGCCGATAGCGATTGTGAACAGCAATTATTTGTTGATGCTGGTCTGGGGGTTTATCGAAAATTGCTGGTGAAAAATCAACAATTAGTTGGTGCCATGCTGTATGGCGACACCCAACATAGTGGCTTTTATATGAAGTTAATCAGCGAAAACCAGCCAATCACCGCATTTCGAAATAATTTACTGTTTGGCCAAGCCGAGGTCGTTTTATGAATGCCAGCACCATTAACAGCACTTGCCCCTACTGCGGTGTCGGTTGCGGGATTGTTGCCAAGGTTATTGATCCCGAACAGCATTTAGTCGAGATTCAAGGCGACGCCAACCATCCGGCTAATTTTGGACGCTTATGCAGCAAAGGCTCAAATCTGGCGGACACGGTTAGCTTGGAAAACCGTTTGTTGTATCCTGAGATTGATGGTCAAACCTGTGATTGGGATAGCGCTTTGGATCAAGTCGCCAATGGCTTTAAAACCATCATCGACCAACACGGCCCCGACGCGATAGCGTTTTATGTTTCAGGCCAGTTATTAACCGAAGACTATTATGTCGCTAACAAACTGATGAAAGGCTTTATTGGTTCTGCCAATATTGATACCAATTCACGGTTATGTATGTCGTCAGCTGTGGTCGGTTATAAAAGAGCGTTTGGTGCCGATGCGGTTCCTTGTAGTTATGACGATTTAGAACAAGCCGAATTAATTGTATTAATCGGCTCCAATGCCGCTTGGTGTCATCCGATTGCTTTCCAACGCATTCGCCAAGCTAAACAAAACAATCCCTTGCTAAAAATCGTCGTGATTGATCCACGCCAAACCGCCAGTTGCGATATTGCTGATCTGCATTTAGCGATTAAACCCGGCATGGATGCGCTGTTATTTAATGGCTTATTAACCTATTTGCATTATCAAGATGGTCTTAATCAAAGCTTCATCGATCAACATTGCCAAGGCTTTGAATCGGCTTTGCGTAGCGCCATTAATGATGCTGCAGACCTTAGCGAACTGGCTAAAAATTGCGGCCTTGATGAACACGATTTACAGCAGTTTTATCGTTGGTTTGCCGACATCGACAAGGTGGTCAGTGTTTACTCCCAAGGCATTAATCAATCCAGTTCTGGCTCGGATAAATGTAACGCCATTATTAATTGTCATTTAGCGACCGGTAAAATCGGACAAGCAGGGATGGGGCCGTTTTCTTTTACCGGCCAACCCAATGCAATGGGTGGTCGTGAAGTCGGCGGTTTAGCCAATATGTTGGCCGCGCATATGGCTTTAGAAAACCCAGTACATCGTGATTTGGTCGGTCGTTTCTGGGGCAGTGACAACATCGCTAAGCATGGCGGTTTAAAAGCGGTTGAATTGTTTGAAGCAGTGGAAAAAGGTCAGGTGAAAGCGCTCTGGATTATGGGCACCAATCCGGTGGTGTCGATGCCGAATGCCGATCAAGTAAAACGTGCATTGCAACACTGTGAATTACTAGTGGTATCAGACTGCATAAACAATACCGACACCCTATCGTTAGCCAAAATTAAATTACCCGCGACCGGTTGGAGCGAAAAAGACGGCACCGTCACTAATCTGGAAAGACGCATTTCCCGACAACGCGCCTTATTTAAACCGGCTGGAAACGCTAAACCAGATTGGTGGATTATCAGCCAAGTTGCACAGCGGATGGGCTTTAAATCTGGATTTGAATACCAATCCAGCGCCGAAATTTTTGCCGAACACGCTGCGCTGTCTGGCTTTGAAAACACAGCCAATCAACAGGCTCGCGACTTTGATATTTCAAAATTTGCCGACATCAGCGCCAGCGATTTTGCTGAATTGCAACCGATTCAATGGCCCGTTAACGCAACAAATCCTAATGGAACAGCGCGTTTATTCGCCAATCACCAGTTTTATACCGATACCGGCAAAGCGCAATTGATTGCGGTTAAAGCCCGTCCACCCAGCAACCCGCTCAGCCGCGCGTATCCTTTTACCTTAAATACCGGCCGCATCCGTGATCAATGGCATACCATGACTCGCACCGGCCTAGCGCACAAACTCAACAGCCACAAACCCGAGCCGCAGCTTGAAATACATCCCGCAGATGCTAAAGATTTGGGTTTAGTACAAAACAGTTTGGCAAAGCTAGAAAGCCGTTGGGGAAGTATGTTGGCCAGAATCGATATTCAATCCGGTCAACAACCTGGCAGCGTATTCGTGCCGATGCATTGGACAGCCGAATTGAGTAGTCATGGTCGGGTTGGCGCTTTAGTGAATCCGGTGGTTGATCCTTTGTCAGGTCAACCAGAAAGCAAACAGACGCCAGTTAAAATCAGCGCTTGGCCGACAAAATGGCAAGCGTTGATTGTTTCCAGACAAGCGTTAGAGGATTTAGGTTGTGAATATTGGGTTAAAAACAAAGGCGACGGGGTTTGGCGCTATTTCCTAGCCGGACAACAAACCGCCCCGAACTTGGCAGCTTGGCGCTTAAACGATCAACAAGCAGATATTGCCTATTATCAAGACTCCGCAAGCGGTGATTATCGTTACGCAAGCTTCAAGCATCAGCGTTTGGATTTTTGTCTGTTCGTGTCTAGCAAGGGCGATTTGCCGGAATTAAATTGGCTATCGAGTTTGTTTGCAGAACAGCAACTCAGCCGCCAACAACGCCTGAATCTATTAAGCGGCCGCCCTTCAAAAGATGATGTCGATTGTGGTCGAACCGTATGCGCTTGTTTCAATGTCGGTGAAAAAACCATCTGCGAGGCGATTAAAAGCCATCAGATCACCACTATCACCGAAATCGGCAATCATTTAAGTGCTGGAACCGGTTGTGGTTCTTGTATTCCTGAGCTTAAGGGCTTGTTGTCGGTGTGATTTTTAGATTAATGCGAATGCCTAACTAACAAAGTATTATCCAAATAATTCGCAATCATTTTGTCGTAAGTAACGATTTTCAACGACTCGGTTTTAGCCTGAGCGACTAACAAGCGATCAAAGGGATCTTTGTGATGATGCTCAAGCTTAATCAAAGCCTGAGCATGATAAGGCGTAATATTCAGCCAATCGAAACCTTGGGCTTGAATATCATCAGCAATATTCTGAGAAGGTAAATCCAATTTTCCTAACCCATGTTTTATGGTCATTTCCCACACAGAAATCGCACTAACAAAAGCACCGGAAGTTTGAATTAAATCAACTACATCTGAATCATCCAACTTATCCATTAACCAATCATAAACAATGCAAGTATCAAGCAATAGTTTCATCATCTAGTCCCTTGAATAAATCCAACACCTCGGAATTAGTTTGAACTGAATTCCAATCTGGCGAATAACTGGTTTTTAACTTCCATGCTCCAGGCTTTTTAATTTTAACTGGCTGATATTTAACTATTTTGGCAACAGGAACCCCATTTCTGGCTAATAAAACCTCATCACCGTGTTCAACTTGTGACACTAAACTGGCCAAATCGAGTTTTAAATCTAGCATATTGACTTGCATAAAAACTCCTTGAAATTTTGATTTAAAAGAATTATTAACTATTTTTCAACACAACAGCCACCTTCGCCAACCTTTCCCCCAACACCCAACACAGGCGCTTTTCATGTTCGCTCAGCTGCTCGTCGGTTTCGCCACGGTGGCTAGGGCCATAGGGTGTGCCGCCAGTGACGGTTTCGCGCAGGGCGATTTCGTTACAAGGCAAACTCATCAACATCATGCCGTGATGCATTAACGGCAGCATCATCGACAACAGCGTGGTTTCTTGGCCGCCGTGCATGCTGCCGGTTGAGGTAAACACACCAGCGGGTTTACCTGACAATGCGCCTGACAACCACAAGCCGGTGGTGCTGTCGATGAAGTATTTCAACGGTGCGGCCATATTGCCGAAATGGGTGGGGCTGCCTAGCGCCAAGCCGTCGCAGGTTTGCAACTCTTGCAAGCTGACATAAGGCGCACCGGAGGCTGGAATACTGTCGGCGACTTTTTCACTCAGCGCTGAAATGTCGGGCACCGTGCGTAACACTGCTTCTGCGCCAGCCACTGATTCGACACCACGGGCAATCTGCTGAGCCATTTTCGCGGTGCTACCGTTGCGGCTGTAGTAAAGGATTAAAATTTTTGTCATCCGCTTCACCTATTCCAAAATCGCCAACACGGCTTCTGGTGGTCGGCCAATCGCCGCTTTACCATTCGCCAATACAATCGGCCGTTCAATCAATTTCGGCACCCGCACCATCGCGGCGATAATCGCTTCATCCGATAAGGACAAATCATCCAAACCATGTTCTTTATATTCGGCTTCTTTGTTGCGTAGTAACTGCCTAGGT
>JBJSYX010000420.1:0-13432 GCA_046090005.1 Methylomonas sp.
GCTTTGGCGGCATCTTTCTCCGAAAATGGAACGTTTAGATAAATTTTGCTATCAGCCATGATTAGATGTTTAAAAACCAAATAAGAATCCTGTATTGTAAAACATCAAAGCAACAAAACCGCCAACACCTGTTTATTCCTCTCGAAATCCGCTTCGATGGTCTAAATATTTTCCATAGACTAAGATCAGAGATAAATCCATCTCTGGTAGACTAAGCAACCGTTTTAATTCTGCAACTGTTTATGTCCACCCCACAAAAATCACTCACCGCTTACGGTTGGCTGTCTTTTGCTGCAGCTATCGTCACTATTGCATTAAAAACCTATGCTTGGTGGCTGACCGACTCAGTTGGCTTGTTATCAGATGCGTTGGAGTCACTGATAAACTTGGTCGCAGCGATTATTATGATTGCTGTGCTAAGCGTTTCTTCTCGACCACCGGATAATGATCACGCTTATGGCCATGAAAAGATTGAATATTTCTCCAGCGGTGCCGAGGGGATTATGATTTTGCTAGCGGCGTTTAGCATTGGCTTAACCGCATGGGAACGCTTGTGGCATCCGCAACCTTTACAAGCTTTGGACATAGGGATTGGCATTTCCATCGCCGCCTCAGTGGTCAATCTAATCGTTGCGCAGATTTTGATTAAAGTCGGCAAACGCCGCCATTCAATTACTCTCGAAGCCGACGGTAAGCATTTGATGACCGATGTTTGGACTACCGTGGGCATTTTGCTGGGCATCGGTTTAATCGCTACGGCTGATTATTTCCAAACCAGCCGTGATTGGGCGTTGCAACTAGGCTTACAAGACTGGGTTATTCTTGATCCAATCATCGCCTTTTTTGTAGCAATTAATATTGTTTGGGCGGGGATTCATTTATTACAACGCACCGCTTCTGGCTTGCTGGATGCAGCACTACCTAGCGAAGAACAAACCGCGATTATCGAGGTTTTGGAACAGTTTGTGGTTTCAGACCACATCACTTATCACGCTTTACGCACTCGCTACGCCGGCGCTCGGCGTTTTATGTCGGTGCATATTTTGGTACCTGGTAGCTGGACGGTGCAGCAAGGTCACGATTTAGTCGAAACCATCGAACTCCAGTTAATGACGCTATTCGATCATCTCGACATCGACACTCATTTGGAACCGATTGAAGACCAAGCTTCTTGGCGTCATTAAGGATAACTATGCCAGACACTTTATTGATTATCGAAGACGAAGCCTTACTCGGCTCGGAATTAGCGCGATTTTTCCGCAAGCGTAATTGGGATGTGACACTAGCTCGGGATTTAAAAGAAGCCGAACAATACCTTTGCCAACAGAGCATAGACCCGCTGGTGGTTTTATCGGACATGAACTTGCCCGATGGCAATGCGCTGGATTTTTTAGAAACCATCAAGCCTAAAATTGGTAGTAGCGAATGGGTGTTTGCCACCGGTTATGGCAGCGTGGCGGATTCGGTTCGCGCGGTGCGTTTGGGGGCGTATGACTTTATCGAAAAACCCTGTGATCCGGAACGTCTGAATTTATTAATCGAAGGCGCTGGCCGAAGCGCTCGCGCTCAGCGCCGCTTACAACAACAAACCGAAGCCCAAAACAACCGCTACAGCCTTGATGCTTTAATTGGTAACAGCTTTGTCACCAACAATTTACGGAAAATGATTAAACAAATGGCCAATGTGCCGTTTTCCAGCTTAATCATCAGCGGCGAAACCGGCACTGGCAAAGGCTTAATCGCGCGAATTTTGCATTACACTGGCAGCCGCGCCCAAGCACCATTGATAGAAATCAATTGCGCTGCCCTGCCCCGCGAATTATTGGAATCGGAATTATTTGGCTATGAATCCGGTGCTTTTACCGGCGCTAAAAAACGTCATCGCGGCTTATTTGAACAGGCTCACACCGGCACCCTATTTTTGGATGAAATTGGCGAAATGGATTTGGATTTGCAAACCAAGCTGTTGAAAGCAGTCGAGGATTTACGGATTCGCCGTTTGGGTAGCGAAACCGAAATTGCAATTGATGTGCAAATCATCGCCGCCACCAATCTGGATTTAATCCAAAAAGTCGAGCAAGGCCAATTCCGTAGCGATTTGTATCATCGCTTGAATGTGATGAGTTTGCGGGTGCCATCGCTAAAAGAACGCAAACAAGATTTAGAGCAATTGGTGCCGCTGTTTATTGCCGATAGCAATCGTAAATCCGCGAAAAACGTCCGCCATATTTCCCAACAGGCTTGGGAGATGATTAAAAACTACAATTGGCCTGGTAATATTCGCGAATTAAGCAATGTTTTAGAACGCTGTGTTTTATTAGCCCATGATGAGCAATTGCCAGAACAATGGCTGCAACTAAATAATGCATCGCCCATCACAAACCATTTCAACCCTAATAATGGCATTTTCTTGCCTTTAGATGGAAGCTTGAGCTTGCAGGACATTGAGAAATATGTGATTCAGGAAGTGTTGAACCGCACCGATGAAAACGTCACTGCTGCGGCGAGAATGTTAGGAACAACTCGTGAAACTTTGCGCTATCGGGTGCAAAAATATAATCTGCGTTGCAAGCCTTGATTGGTCATGGATCAGTATTAGCTAGGCTGGTTTTTTAACCCAGCTCAAAACCTTTATCGTTAGCCTAAAGTAATTTGAAACCTTGCAGTCGGGGTTACAAACCCCCGACCCGCTTAGGCGAACGCTACAAGCTAACCTTCAAGCAAACAAAGCCAAAGCCTTTTTAATTGTCGCTGAAACTCCCCAAATTAACGGCAAAGCCACATATAACCAAAATGCAATTAACGCTATCAGCGAGGTTGGTTTCTTGCTCATACTTTACCTCCTTTTGAAAAAATCCCATCCAATTCATCAAGCTCATGCTGTTTTAAATGATGTTTTTCATGGACTGGCTTAATTAGCCAATTGCAGATAAACCCTAGCACCAAAATCGCCGCCATGATGTACATAGTGACATTGTAGGCATCGGCTTTGGCAACACCTTGAGCAAGTTGATATTCACGCAAATAATTCACTAACACGGGTCCCAAAACCCCAGCGGTTGCCCAAGCAGTCAGCAAGCGTCCGTGAATACCACCGACATAACGAGTACCAAAAATATCGGCTAAATAAGCTGGAATAGTCGAAAAACCACCGCCGTACATGCTCATAATTAAAGCGTACAGCAACACAAACAAAGTTTTATTACCAGCCATACCCATACTTGGCACTAATGAATACAACACCGCCCCCACCGCAAAGAAGATGTAATAAGTGTTTTTACGACCTAGATAATCAGACGAAGATGACCATAAAAATCGACCGCCCATATTGAATAAACTTAACAAACCAACAAAGCCAGCCGCTGCTGCAGGGGTGACGCTACCTTTGAACATTTCTTGAATCATCACCGAAGCCTGACCCAATACCCCAATACCCGCTGTGACATTAAGACACAACACCAACCACAATAAGTAAAACTGCGGGGTTTTTAAAGCTTGATCAATGTGAACATGGGCTTCGGTGATCATTTTATTACTGACAGTCGGCGCAACCCAGCCCGTCGGTTGCCAGTTGGTTGGCGGGATACGAATCGTTAACGCACCAATCAGCATCGAAACAAAATACAGCGAAC
This sequence comes from Methylomonas sp., assembly GCA_046090005.1. GTDB lineage: Bacteria > Pseudomonadota > Gammaproteobacteria > Methylococcales > Methylomonadaceae > Methylomonas. The sequence goes on from JBJSYX010000420.1 coordinate 3,633, forward strand.
CCATCACTGCAAAGGTTTCAACAACCCCAACTGAGGTTTCAGATTTGAAATAATCCATTAAACCCACTGCTAACGGTGCACCAATCATCGCCCCACCGCCAAAGCCCATAATCGCCATGCCGGTAGCCATACCGCGACGGTCTGGAAACCATTTAATTAAAGTCGATACAGGCGACACATAGCCTAACCCCAAACCGATACCACCCAACACACCGTAGCCTAAATACACTAGCCAGATTTGATGCAAAGACACACCCAACGCTGATAGCCAAAAACCACTACCAAAACAACAGGCAGCAACAAACATGGTCAAACGCGGTCCGACTTTTTCTAGCCATTTGCCGCCAAATGCCGCCGATAAGCCTAAAAACACGATAGCTAAACTGAAAATCCAACCTAAAGTAGTAAGCTTCCAATCCTCGGGTGCAGATTGGCTAATGCCGATGATGCGGGTTAATGGATCGTTAAACACGCTAAACGCATAAGCTTGACCTATGCAAAGATGTACCGCTAACGCCGACGGCGGCACCATCCAACGACTATAACCACTATCTGCGGTTATATGGCTTTTGCTAAAAAACGCCGACATCAAAAATCTCCCTAAAATTTATCGGTAGGCTAAAAAAGTGAGCAACTATAGCACGGCATCGGCTTGTCTTTGCGCAGTCATTGTGCTGTTTTATACTGTGATTATATTTGTCAATCGAACTACAACCATGAATAAACCCAAAGTTCTAATCACTCGCCGCTGGCCACAAGCGGTTGAAACCAAACTACAACAATTGTATGACGTCAGTCTTAATCTTGACGATCATCCATTCACTGCCGATGAATTTAAGGCAGCTTTGCAAAATTACGATGCAGTTTGCCCTAGCGTTTGCGACAGCTTGCCAGCCGAGGTTTTAAATGTCGCCAATAAACGTTGCAAGATTTTGGGTAATTTTGGAGTGGGTTATAACCATATCGACATAAATACCGCACAACAGCAAGGCTTGATTGTCACTAATACACCGGGCGTTTTAACCCAAAGCACTGCCGATATTGCTATGACTTTATTGTTGATGTCGGCCAGACGCGGGGCAGAGGGGGATCGCTTGGTTCGCGCTAAACAATGGATGGGGTGGTGCCCTACCCACATGATGAGTAGCGATGTCACTGGCGCGACCTTGGGCTTGATTGGTTTTGGCCGCATAGCACAAGCAATGGCTCGCAAAGCCCATCATGGTTTTGGTATGAAGATTTTGTATGTCAAACCAACACCCGCTGATGAGACGATTGTTAACGAATTACAGGCGGTACGTTGTGACAGCATCGAAGAATTATTGCCACAATCTGATTATGTGTCGCTGCACTGCCCAGGCGGTGAGCAAACACGGCATTTAATCAATGCGGAACGATTGCAATTGATGAAACCGAGCGCCCATTTAATCAACACCGCGCGTGGCGATGTGGTTGATAGCAAGGCATTGATTGCCTGTTTACAAGCAAAACAAATTGCCGGAGCGGGTTTGGATGTTTATGAAGGCGAACCGAATATCGATCCTGATTTTTTAAGTTTGGATAATGTCACGCTTTTACCGCATTTAGGTAGCGCAACGATTGCGACTCGTACCGCGATGGGTGAAAAAGTGTTGGCTAATTTACAGGCTTATTTTGCGGGCGAACCACTACCCGATCGAGTGGTTTAAGTTTAGAAGCGATTGCATTGGGGATTAGCCCCAATGCAATGCTGTATAACATAGTTTTATCGACTATTTGCCAACAGTAACGACTTTCAAGGAGTTAGTACCACCTTGATTACCGATTAAGTCACCTTTGGTAATAATCACTGAATCACCTTCGTTCACTAATAAACGTGAACGCAGTTTATCAATGACATACTGATTAACTTCGGCTTTATCCATTTTTTCATGTGAAAAATAGGTTGGGAATACACCGCGATACAGAGTAACGCGACCCAAGGTTTTTTCATGGCTACTTAATGCAAAAATAGGAATACCCGAGCTAATCCGTGACATCCACAACGGCGTAGAACCTGATTCAGTCAATGATGCGATACCGCTGATTTTGGTGTGATTAGCCAAATACATCGCCGACATAGCAATCGCTTCGTCAATTTGACCAAAGCTATCAGCCATACGATGCCCAGAAGTAATCACACTAGGCTGCTTCTCGGTTTCCAAACAAATGCGAACCATTGCTTGCACAGTTTTAACCGGATGTTTGCCTGATGCGGTTTCTGCTGAAAGCATAATCGCGTCAGTACCATCAACAATCGCATTAGCAACATCAAACACTTCAGCGCGAGTCGGGATTGGATTTTCAATCATCGACTCCATCATCTGTGTGGCTGTAATCACCGCACGATTTAATTCTCTGGAACGTTTGATTAACAATTTTTGTGCGGCTGGCAAATTCGCATCACCAATTTCCACACCCAAATCACCGCGAGCAACCATGATCACATCAGACGCTAAAATGATTTCATCAATCACTTCCATTGCTTCGGCACGTTCTACTTTAGCAACAATACCAGCGTAGCAACCTTCAGCTTGCAATAAGGCGCGGGCTTCATTCAAATCAGCAGCAGTGCGTGGGAAAGAAATTGCCACATAATCAGCTTGAATCACAGCAACCGTTTTGATGTCGAGTTTGTCTTTGTCAGTTAACGCTGCTGCCGATAAACCACCGCCTAACAAGTTAATACCTTTGTTGTTGGATAAATCACCGCCGACGACGACTTTAGTATTAACGCGAGTGTGATTTTCAACATTCACCACATCCAAAACCACACGCCCATCGTCTAACAATAAACGAGTGCCAGGTTTAACTTCACGCGCCAAAGGCTCGTAGCTAATACCCACTTGAGTGTTATCACCGTCTAACTTGCCTAAATTGATGTCTAAAGCAAAATCTTGGCCTTCTTCCAACCAGACTTTGTTGTCTTTGAAACGCTCAATACGGATTTTTGGACCTTGTAAATCAGCCAAAATACCCACGCGACGACCGGTTTTTTTGCTCAACTCTCTCACACGGGTGGCACGATCAATATGATCTTGTGCTGAACCGTGTGAAAAGTTTAAACGGACTACATCAATACCGGCCTCGAACAAATCTTCAAGTACACCAGGTTTATCCGTAGCTGGTCCTAGCGTAGCCAGGATTTTTGTTCTTCTTAGCTGCATGTAAATCCTTTATTTCGCGTTGTATAAAGCAACCGTTGTATCAAGCATACGGTTTGAGAAACCCCACTCGTTGTCGTACCAAGACAAGATTTTCACGAAGTTGCCGCCAGTTACTTTGGTCAAGCCTGCTTCATAAATTGAAGAGTGTGGGTTGTGATTGAAATCTGAAGAGACCAACGGCTCATCATTAATCGCCAAAATACCTTTCAAAGGACCCGCCGCTGCCGCTCTCAAAATACCGTCGATTTCTTCTTTAGTAGTATTTCTTGATGCTTGGAAGCACAAATCAACGATAGATACATTGATGGTTGGAACACGCATTGCGAAACCGTCCAATTTGCCTTTCATTTCTGGCAATACCAAACCTACCGCAGCAGCAGCACCGGTTTTGGTTGGGATCATAGATTGAGTTGCTGAACGGGCACGGTGTAAGTCACTGTGGTAAACGTCAGTCAATACTTGATCGTTGGTGTATGAGTGGATAGTGGTCATCAAACCATGATCAACACCGATAGAGTCCATCAAAGGCTTAACTAAAGGCGCCAAGCAGTTGGTGGTGCAAGATGCGTTAGAAATAACGGTATCAGATGCTTTCAAGCTAGTGTGGTTAACGCCATAAACGATAGTTGCGTCAACATCAGCACCGCCTGGCGCAGAGATGATTACTTTTTTAGCACCAGCAGCGATGTGAGCTGACGCTTTTTCTTTGCTGGTGAAGAAACCAGTACATTCATGAACAACGTCAACACCTAATTCAGCCCAAGGCAATTTAGCTGGATCTCTTTCTGCAAAAACGCGGATTTTGTCGCCGTTGATAACGATGTAATCACCGTCAACTGAAACATCAAACGGGAATTTGCCATGAACAGTGTCGTACTTGGTTAAGTGTGCATTGGTTTTAGAATCGCCAAGGTCGTTGATCGCAACAACTTGAATTTCATTAGTGCGGCCTGATTCATACAAAGCGCGCATTACATTGCGGCCAATACGTCCGTAACCATTGATTGCAACTTTAATTGCCATAGAGTTTTCTCCGGGATGAGTGTGAAAGACTTGCGTCAAGATGTGCCATAAACAGCATAAAATGTGTCGATTGTAACAAAAACCGCCAGACAGCGTCTAGCTTAACGCTAACGCTGAGCTTATTGAAAATATTTAAAACGTTTAAAACTATCATCAAATTAAAACGGTTTAATGACAGCCAATAAAATAATCGCGAACAAAAATAAAACCGGAATTTCGTTGACCCAACGATAGTAAACATGCGAACGCTGATTGCGATCGTATTTAAAATCCAGTAACCATTTACCGCAAAACAAGTGATAAACCACCAATAAAACGATTAGCGCTAATTTACTATGTAGCCAACCGCTACTACCATAAAGCGCCCAAGCATAATCAACCAGCATCCAGATACCAAAGGCCAAAGTCAAAATCATACCCGGCGTCATAATGCCAAAATATAATTTGCGCTCCATGATTTTGAACCGCTCGTGGCTAACCGCATCATCGCTCATAGCGTGATAGACGAACAAACGCGGCAGATAAAATAAACCAGCAAACCAGGTCACCATAAAAATCAAATGCAGCGCTTTCAACCAGAGCATGACTATTCCTCGACAAGCGAACTATTCGCTTCGTTTTTCAAATCATCTTCAATAATTTGCGCTAAACCATCATTTTGTTCACGACGAATCAAAATCAAATTGCGCAGATAAACAAATGTGCCCGGCAACTGACCCATGATAATCACCGGATCAACCCGATGAATGCCATAAGCCAAAACAATCAAACCACCCGACAGACTCAGATACCAAAAACTCACCGGAATCAGGCTTTTTTTATGCTTCTCGCTGTGTATCCATTGCACGATAAAGCGCATCATGAATAAAGTTTGCCCCAGCAAACCAATGACCAACCAAGTAAAATCCAGCGAACTCATACCAGAAAAATAGCTACTCCATTTTTCCAGCAAATGCCCTAAAAAATAACCCGCACCCTGATCCATTAAATCACCATTAAAAACGTCAACACAATCCGATTATTGATTACGCGCCACTTCAGAAATCTGAGGCAAGCTGTGACGTTTTTTCAACCAAACTACACCTAAAATATCAACAATACCTACCATTAAGCGATCTAAAGTACCGTATTTTGAAACACCAAAGTTACGCGAGCGATGACCGACTTTGACTGAAATCACTTTGCCTCCCGCCATTTGCACTAATGCTGGCAAAAAGCGATGAATATGATCGAAATAAGGCAACGCTAAAAATTTATCACGTAGAAACAGCTTCAAGCCACAACCGGTATCTGGGGTTGCGTCATGCAAAATTGATTGACGAATGCTATTAGCAAATTTAGACGAAAAACGACGCCAACCAGTGTCATTGCGTTGATGACGAAAGCCCGCCAACATCCACAAATCACTGTCATTTTGTTGTTGATAGGCCTCAACCAAATTAGGAATATCAGCAGGATCGTTTTGACCATCGCCATCTAAAGTGGCAATCCAAGGATATTGTGCAGCGACAACGCCACTGTGTACCGCACGACTTTGACCACAGCTTTTGGCGTGTTTTAAAACCCGTAAAGCTGGATAAACCTGCATCGCTTGCAGCAATTTAACAGCGGTATCATCCGTACTGCCATCATCGACAAAAATCATTTCGTAGGCTTCTTGGCCACTCAAAGCTTGATGAATCTCAGCAATTAACGCTTCAACATTGTCGGTTTCGTTATGAACCGGTACCACTACAGAAATTTTCATAAATCGACGCAAGCTTAAAAAGTTGTTAATTCTATCAAATAGTTAAATGCCAAAGCTAATTTATCAACTTAACCTTACAAAGGTTTTACGACACCAAACTGAGATGAAGGTCTAAATACCAACCAATATTCCCGATGCCCTTGCGCCAAAAACGCTTCGGTGGGTCGATCTTTTTCTAAGGAAATTAAATAGCCATTTGGATGTTGTGCCGACCAATCGACCAGTTGTTCCGGTGACAGAGTTGGTAAAGCCTGAGTTAATCGCCCAATGAAATTTAACTGCCCTTGATAATTCCCAACAAACGCCACTGGCACATTTTGATCATTAAAGGCTTTGACCTGCAAAGCCGCTGGCTGCAAGTTATACGTCGCATCGTTGTATTTAAAAAAGCAGATAAAACCGACAAAAATCGCCACCACCACTGCGGTCGCCAAGCTGATCACGTTCAGTTCGCGACGCATCAATAACACACCACTCAACACTATGCCGATGGCAAGCACAGACAAGCCCCAATCCAATTCAACCGCCTGCACCCAAGCCCATTTCGACAAGCCTGGTACTTGCGGCAACAGCATTAAAAACACGCCAATCGCAACAAATAACAATGGCAATAACCACTCACTGATTTGGCGCTGAGTTGATGAAACGGTTTGTTGCAAGGCTTTAGCCACTAACAACGCAAACGCTGGCAACATAGGAATTAGATAATGGATTTGTTTACTGGGTAATAAAGAAAAAATGATAAAAATCGACGCCAGCCAAACCAAGCAAAACCGAGAACCCAAATCCCCCCAAACCTTCATCGTTTTCACGCCACGCCAAAACCGTGACCAAAACAACCAAGGGAATAAAAACATCGGTAAAAACGGCAAATACCAAAATAAAGAACGCTTGTGGATATTGGTGCCAACAGTTCTATCAGCGGTTTGATGCCACAAAATCGCTTTTGCATATTCTTCACCACCCGCCACCGCTGCTGGCAATGCCCAAGCCAAAGCCCACATCACCGCTATTAAAGTGGCAAATAATAAGCCCACAAACCAACGTGAAACCGCAACTTTTTCATCACCTGCCCAAACCACCATCAAAGCCGCCGTTGGCAAAATATGCAAAAAAATCACCGGCCCTTTGGCCAACAAGCCCAAGCCAATCGACAAGGCAACAAAGGTCCAACCTTTTAACTCCGCACCTTTAACCACTTCAACAAAACCCAACATTGCCAACAACACCAAACTGGTCAGCAAAATATCGAACATGGTCGAAGTCGCAAACAAAGTCCACAGCAAACTAGCAATCAATATCCAAGGCGCCAGCAACGCCACATTAGGTTGATTCGGCCAAAGCTTGGCGGCTAATTGCCGAGTCAAAATCAAATTTAATAAAGCACACAATGGCCCAACTAAGCGCGGCCACCAATCATTAACCCCAAACACTGCCCAACCGGCATGAAACAACCAAAACAATAAGGGCGGTTTATGGCTATAGGTATGACCATTCAAATATGGCACTTGAAAATCACCACGCAACCACATTTCCCACGCTACGGTTAGGTAGCGGGTTTCATCTATTGGAATCGGCTGGCGAAAAAAAATGGTGGTGGTTAGTAATAACCAAAGCGGGAAAATGCCCCAACGGTAAAGCGTTTGGCTTGATAAAGTCATCGTATCCAAATATATGCGTTAGTTAATTAACTGCCACTGCAATTGTTCACCGGCTAACAACGGTGTAATACTGACATCAGCGTCACCATAACTAGCGGGCACTTGCCAAGGCTGTTTTTGCAAAGTCACTGTCGCGCTATTACGCGGCAAACCATAAAAATCAGCACCGTGAAAACTGGCAAACGCTTCTAATTTATCCAAAGCATTGGCTTGTTCAAAAGCTTGAACATACAACTCAACTGCCGCATGGGCACTGTAGCAACCGGCACAACCACAGCTGTTTTCTTTTAAATGCGTTAAATGGGGCGCGCTGTCGGTGCCTAAGAAGAATTTAGGATTACCGCTAGTCGCGGCTTTGACCAACGCTTGGCGATGTTGCTCGCGCTTTAAAATCGGCAAGCAGTAAAAATGCGGCTTAATTCCACCGACTAAAATCGCATTCCGATTGAATAATAAATGTTGCGGGGTAATGGTCGCAGCGACATTGCTTGAGGCTGATTCAACAAATTGCACCGCTTCTTGGGTGGTGACATGCTCAAGCACCACACGCAATTCTGGAAACTGCTGAGTAATTTGGCTTAACTGGCTATCAACAAAGATTTTTTCACGATCAAAAATATCATGCTCGGCATCCGTCACTTCGCCATGAATCAACAACGGCACCCGATATTTTTCCATTGCCGCAAACAAGGGATAAGCGGCTTCGATATTCGCAACGCCAGCATCGGAATTAGTGGTCGCACCAGCCGGATAGAGCTTAAAGCCCTGCACAAATTCACTATCAGCAACTTTTTTGATTTCTTCAACCGATGTATTACCCGTCAAATATAAAGTCATTAACGGCTGAAAGCGTGAACCGGTTGGCAAAGCATCGAGAATTTCCTGTCGATAGCTCAAGGCTTGCTCAACACTAACCACTGGCGGCTTGAGGTTGGGCATAATCATGGCTCGACCAAATTGGCGAGCAGTGTGAGCGATAACGGTGTTTAAAATCTTGCCGGTTCTGACATGCAAATGCCAGTCATCGGGCTGGGTGATGGTCAATTTATCCATTATTTTGGCATTTTCAATTAGAATACAGCCCCATTCTAGCATTAAGGGTCTTGAATTCTTAAAACCCAACCCTTAATAACAACGACTTTGATATTTTCTGGAGAAGCAGATGCCGATTTATGAATACCAATGCAATGCTTGCGGACACCAACACGAAGCCTTGCAAAAACTGGGCGCAGAGCCTTTGGTGACTTGCCCAGCCTGTAACCAAGACGAATTAAAAAAGAAAATTTCGGCTGCTGGTTTTCGTTTAAAAGGCGGCGGCTGGTATGAAACCGATTTCAAAAGCGGCAACAAGAAAAATGTTGCTGGCGAGTCTGGCGCTGGTGGCGGCACCAGCGGCGGTGGCTGTGCAGGCAGTTGCGCTTGCCACTAATCCGATCAATTTAGCGCCGGCAGAAGCCAACGCTATTAACCCAATTGCTAACCCCTTTATTTGTTGAGAACAATTATGCGTAGCCACAAATGTGGAGAATTAACCACTCAAAACCTTGGTCAAACCGTTGCTTTATGCGGCTGGGTTCACCGTCGCCGCGATCATGGTGGCGTTATTTTTATCGACCTCAGAGACCGTGCGGGTCTGGTGCAAGTGGTATTCGACCCAGATGAGGCTACCAGCTTTGGCATAGCAGAAAGCGTGCGTAGTGAATATGTGTTGCGTATCGAAGGTATCGTTCGTGATCGTCCGGCTGGAACACATAACGCAAACATGACTACCGGTGAAATCGAAGTTTTAGGCAAACATATCGAAGTGTTGAACGAATCAGAAACCCCGCCATTCCCATTAGAAAGCGAGATTGAGGTTAACGAAGAAACCCGTTTGCGTTACCGTTACATCGACTTACGCCGTACTTCGATGCAACACAAAATGAAAGTCCGTCGCGACGTGACTCGTCATTTGCGTCAATATTTGGACGACCACGAGTTTTTCGAAATCGAAACCCCGTACTTGACTAAAGCCACGCCAGAAGGCGCGCGTGATTACATTGTCCCGAGCCGAACCCATCCAAATTCATTCTTCGCTTTGCCACAATCACCGCAGCTCTACAAACAGTTGTTGATGGTAGCTGGCATGGAACGCTACTACCAAGTGGTTCGTTGCTTCCGCGACGAAGATTTACGCGCTGACCG
>JBJSYX010000421.1:0-2309 GCA_046090005.1 Methylomonas sp.
AGGGTCGGCACCTTCGTTTTCTTCATTTTCAGCGACCGCCGCTTTGTAAGCGTGAGCTCGGTTCATCAAACCTTTCGCGGTAACGCAAGTTAGCATCCAGGTCAGTTCTAAAATTTCCGGCACATCGGATTGGCGATAAAACACCGCATTAGATGTGTCCAAACCCAATGCTAACCAAGTGGCGGCAATTTCTAGGCTAGATTGTTTAACTCGCTCTGGTTCGGTGCATTTAATCAAAGCATGATAATCAGCCAGAAAATAAAAAGGTCTGACATTGTCATTTTTACTGGCTTTAATGGCTGGGCGAATCGCGCCAGCGTAGTTGCCTAAATGCGGGGTGCCGGTGGTGGTAATACCGGTAAGAACGATAGATTTGCTCATGTTAAAACTCGATTTTGCTGTCAAAGTCTGCGAAAAATTAGCGGCATTTTACCGCAGGCAAGATTTATTGCGGCATTTGCCACTTAAAAAATCTAATTAAACTCAAATCGTTGTGGAATAAATCAGGCGCTGTTCGCTTAAAACTGTTAAAATTCAAGTCTTTTTCGACCTTCCTTCTGTTGTCATCCGCTAAATAGGGCGCAAAAAGTACATGACAAAATTCATCTTTATTACTGGCGGTGTGGTTTCATCCTTGGGCAAAGGGATAGCCGCTTCTTCTCTAGCAGCGATTCTCGAAGACCGCGGCTTAAAAGTCACCATTACCAAACTTGACCCTTATATCAATGTTGATCCGGGGACTATGAGCCCATTTCAACATGGCGAAGTGTTTGTTACCGAAGACGGTGCAGAAACTGATTTAGACCTAGGACATTACGAACGGTTTTTAAAAACCACGATGGCGAAGAAAAACAACTTCACCACAGGCCAAGTCTATGAACAAGTATTACGCAATGAGCGTAAAGGCGAATATCTAGGCGCCACCGTTCAAGTAATTCCGCACATTACCGACGAAATCAAGCGCCGTGTATTTGCTAGTGCCGAAGGCTGTGATGTGGCTTTGATTGAAGTCGGTGGTACGGTTGGTGACATTGAGTCATTGCCATTTTTAGAAACCATTCGTCAAATGGGGGTCGAATTAGGTCGTGATCGCGCGGTATTTATTCACCTGACATTAGTGCCTTACATCAAATCAGCTGGCGAGATAAAAACCAAGCCAACTCAACATTCAGTTAAAGAATTACGCACTATTGGTATTCAGCCAGACATTTTGATTTGCCGTTCTGAACAACCGATTCCAGCCAATGACCGTCGCAAAATTGCTTTATTTACCAATGTTGCTGAAAAAGCGGTGATTTCAGCGATTGATGCTGACACCATTTATCGGATTCCGTTGTTATTGCGTGAGCAAGGTTTGGATGACATTGTGGTTGACCAGTTGCGTCTCGATGTTCCGCCAGCCGATTTGTCGTCATGGGAAAAAGTGGTTGATGGTTTAACACATCCAACTGACGAAGTGAAAATCGCCATCGTCGGTAAATATGTCGATCATACTGATGCTTATAAATCATTAAATGAAGCCTTGATTCACGCCGGTATTCATACTCGTCATAAAGTCATTATTAAATATATCGATTCCGAAACTATCGAAGCCGAAGGTACCGCACAACTAAAAGACGTTGATGCGATTTTGGTGCCAGGTGGGTTCGGTGAGCGTGGTGTGGAAGGCAAAATTTCCACCGTGCGTTTTGCTCGCGAAAATAAAATCCCTTACTTAGGGATTTGTTTGGGCATGCAATCAGCTGTGATTGAATTTGCGCGTGATGTGGTGGGTTTAGAAGGCGCTCACAGTACTGAATTCTTACCAAATAGCCCGCATCCTGTGATTGGTTTAATTACCGAATGGATGGATGAGGCAGGCATATTAAATCATCGTGATGAAGATTCTGATTTGGGCGGCACCATGCGTTTAGGCGCACAAAAATGCCAATTGAAATCGGGTTCGTTGGCAATTGATTTATACCAAAAAGATGTCATTACCGAGCGTCACCGTCATCGTTACGAATTTAACAATCAATACCTCAAACAACTGGAAGCCGCGGGGATGCGTTTTTCCGGTAAATCCTTAGACGGTCGTTTGGTGGAAATTGTTGAATTACCCGATCATCCTTGGTTTTTGGCTTGCCAATTCCACCCAGAATTCACTTCGACACCGCGCGCTGGACACCCATTATTTTCAGGGTTTGTCGAAGCCGCCGCTCAGCATAAAACCAAAGGCTAATTATGAAACTATGTGATTTTGAAGTCGGATTAGATCAGCCGTTTTTTCTGATTGCCGGCACTTGTGTGATTGAAAGCGAACAAATGAC
>JBJSYX010000422.1:0-4191 GCA_046090005.1 Methylomonas sp.
AATTAGTATTTTTCTTGGTTTGAGATTGCCTCAGTTTGTCTAAATTCACCTATAATAACTAGGAAATCAAAAGATTTATTATGTGGGTGTTTTATTTTTAATATATATGATGTTAGAATAAAGCCACAATTTTTTAATAGCGAGGCATATATGACTGACTTAAATCAACTTTCTGAAACTGAATTGCAATCTTTGTTGGAGAATGCGGGTAGAGCTTTAAAAGAAAGACAATACAGCAAACGTAAAGAAGTTATTGCGCAAATAAAAGAATTGGCTGCTTCAATTGGTGTTAATGTTGAGATTATAGAAACTGGTAAAAAATTAGATAGAAGATCTGCTGCTGTTCCTGCCAGATATCGTAATCCTAATGATGCAACACAAACTTGGACTGGTCGTGGTTTAAAACCAAAATGGATGCAAGCTTTAATTGCTGCAGGCCATAACCCAAGCGAATTTGAGATTCAATAATTTGTTTTGTAAGTTGGCTTCTTGTTTGTCGATACATGATGCAGATCTCTTAGGACAAGCCTAAAGTAAACTAACTCCTAATTAATTAGGAGTTAGTGTTTTTAATCAATTTGTATAGTTTCAGTTTATCCTGTATCAACACAGGTTAAGATCAGCGAACATAATTCCCCAATTGTTTAATTAACCGCACTGCGCGGTTTTCTAATAAGCCTAAACAGCTAGGGTTAATAAAAATGGCATTGTACGTTTATAAATTTGGTGGCACTTCGGTCGGCACTGTCGAGCGGATTAAAGCAGTCGCTGATAAAGTCAAAAAAGCCCGTGATGCGGGCGATCAAATTGTAGTAGTGGTTTCAGCTATGAGCGGTGAAACCAACCGCCTAGTAGCATTAGCCAAAGACATGCAAACTCAGCCTACCGAGCGTGAAATGGATGTTTTGCTATCCACTGGTGAACAAGTCACGATAGCTCTACTTTGTATGGCATTGCATAACCTAGGGTGCGAAGCCAGTTCTTATACAGGCTCACAAGTAAAAATTCTCACCGACAGTAGTCACACCAAAGCCAGAATCCGCGAAATCGAAGACGCTAAAATTCGCGCTGATTTAGACGCAGGCAAAGTGGTGGTGGTTGCAGGTTTCCAAGGGGTGGACGAAGACGGCAATATCACTACCTTAGGGCGTGGTGGATCTGATACTACAGGGGTGGCTTTAGCAGCCGCTTTAAAAGCTGATGAATGTCATATTTATACCGATGTTGACGGCGTCTATACCACCGACCCACGCGTGGTTCCTAAAGCGCGTCGATTAGATAAAATCACTTTTGAAGAAATGCTAGAAATGGCCAGCTTAGGTTCAAAAGTATTGCAAATTCGTTCCGTTGAATTTGCTGGAAAACATAATGTTGCGTTACGGGTCTTGTCTTCATTTGCAGAAGGCAATGGCACTCTTATTACCTACGAGGAATCAGAAATGGAAAGAGCGTTAATTTCGGGCATTGCATTTAACCGTGATGAGGCAAAATTGACTCTCGCTGGTGTGCCCGATTTGCCTGGCGTTGCTTCAAAAATATTAGGTCCGGTTGCGGCTGAAAATATTGAAGTGGATATGATTGTGCAAAATGTTGGCGCAAATGGCGCAACTGATTTTACCTTTACGGTCAATCGTAATGATTATGTTCGCGCTAAAAATGTATTAGAAGGTTTGCGTACTGAATTAGGCGCACAAATTGTGAGTGGTGACGATAGTATTGTTAAAGTTTCAATCGTTGGCGTTGGAATGCGTTCACATGCCGGTATTGCCAGCACAATGTTTAAAGTCTTAGCGGATGAAGGCATTAATATTCAAATGATTTCTACCTCAGAAATTAAAATCTCGGTCGTTATTGCTGAGAAATATTTAGAACTTGCTGTAAGAGCATTGCATACTGCCTTTGGATTAGATCAAGCTTAATTTCCAGCTTAATCATTAAACTCGGTAAAATGCATTTTTGTGTTTACCGAGTTTTCAATTGGTTATGTCTATCTCGATTCGGCATCTATTTGCCCGCTCCGTTTGGTTAAAAATTCATCTTTATCTAGCATTAAGCTTTGGTCTATTGTTTGCCTTGCAAGGTTTAACAGGTAGTCTTAGTGTTTATCGTCAAGAAATAGACGGTTTATTTAATCCCCAACAAATTATTGTTCCTCCACAAGCACAGACTTTATCATTAGATAAAATTATTGCCTCTGTTCGACAAGTTCATCCCGATCGACATGGGGTTTGGACATTAGAACTGCCTCGCTCACCTAATCAAGTCATTACGGCATGGTTTGAAAAACCCAGAGAAACCTTTGGCGCTTTTTACGCACCCTTAATGGTTGCAGTTAATCCTTATACCGGAGAAGTGATTGAGAATCGCTTTTGGGGGCAAACTGTGACTACCTGGCTGTTAGATTTACACACCCATTTAAGATTAGAAGCGGTAGGTCGAGATTTGGTTGCTGTATTGGCCGTTTTGTTAATAATGTCGGTATGCAGTGGTTTGTATTTATGGTGGCCAAGTTGGGCGAGTTTGCGTCAGGCGTTTCAATTCCGCCACAAAGCCGGCTTAAGTCGGTTTTTAATCGATTTACATCGATGGGTCGGCTTGTTGTCATCAGTGTTTTTACTTTTACTCGCTTTCACTGGATTTCATTTAGCCTATCCGCCCTTAATTGAAGCCTTAACTGCCTCTGCGGGCATGGGGCATGGTGATGGAGGGCCGAATGTGCGAAGTACCGCGATTCCCAATGATCGGCCTATTAGCTTAACCGAAGCCGTTTTAGTCGCGCGTGGACCGTTTGCACAATCCGAGCTGCGTCGTGTCTCAACCCCGCAAGGGGAATCGGGCACTTACCGAATTAATCTTCGCCAAAAAAATGAAATTAACCAACACCATCCGATTACCACGGTTTGGGTTGATCGTTGGAGTGGTCAGATTCGTGATGTTCGTAATCCTAATAAATTTAGCGCGGCACAAACTTTTACCGTTTGGCTTTGGCCATTACATACAGGGGAAGCGTTTGGGGAATTAGGGCGACTAATCTGGTTTTTTATTGGCCTAACACCGATGATTTTATATATCAGCGGCATTTACTTCTGGTTACAGCGCAAAGGTGTGATTAAAGATAGATCACTACATTTCTCTGAAAACTGGCAGAAAAGCTGCCAATTTTCAAAACAATCCGCCTGTAAATGGGGAAATTTTGTGCTGAGACAAAGCCTAAAGTGGATTGAATCAATTCGTCGCCAATAACTGATATTTAACCTGTTTTACCGTATTTTCATCACACTTAACAATCTCCAAAATATGTCCATATAGCTTAATGCTGGTGCCGGATTTTGGAATAGTTTCTAGGTATTCGATAATCAGCCCATTCAAGGTTTTAGGGCCTTCGGTGGGCAGTTCCCATTGCATTAGACGATTCAATTCGCGGACGGTAATACTGGCATCAATCAAATAACTGCCGTCTTTTTGCTGATTAATATTCGGTTCTTCAATAATAAATTCACCGACAATTTCCTGAATCAAATCATCCAAAGTTACTAAACCTTGCACATCGCCATATTCATCTACCACTAAACCAATGCGCAGTTTTTCAGCTTTGAAAATTTGCATTTGGCTGTGAATCGAGGTTGTCACTGGTATAAAAAATGGCTTAATCAGACTATCGGTGATGTTTTGTTTATCAAAATCCGCTTGATGGAATTGTGACAAAATGGTTCGGATATGAATAAAACCAATCACCCGATCAATGTTCTTTTTGTAAACCGGTAGTCGGGTATGTGGGCTGTTTTGTAATTGTTCGATGATTTCCTCAATCGAATCTTCTAAATCAATCCCCACAATATCATTACGATGGGTCATGATGTCTTCGACGCTGGCCGATTCCAAATCCAAAATACTCAATAGCATTTTTTGATAACGGCTTGGCATTAAATGGTCGGCGTCAGAAACGATGCTCTTTAATTCTTCTTTATTGAGGGTTTCGTTTTTGGTTTTTTTGGTATTGATGCCAAAAATCCGCAAAATCAAACTAGAGATTAAATTAACAAGCCAAACAATCGGGTAAAACAGCTTCAATAACGGAACGTAAATCCAAGCCGATAAAAATGCCAGCATTTCTGGCTTGATAGCGCCTAAGGTTTTCGGGGTTACTTCTGAAAAAATTAAGACCACGATGGTCAAAATTGCGGTTGCAGG
>JBJSYX010000423.1:0-4278 GCA_046090005.1 Methylomonas sp.
ATTTGCGGCACGCCGACGCCGGCCACAATACGCGTAGTACAGATTGAACCCGGACCAATACCGACTTTAACACCATCAGCACCGGCATCCACTAAAGCTTTAGCGGCTGCGGCAGTCGCTATATTGCCACCGATGACTTGCAGTTTTGGGAAGTTTTGTTTAACCCAACGCACTCGGTCTAATACGCCTTGTGAATGGCCGTGAGCGGTATCAACGATGATCACGTCAACACCGGCTTCGACTAAAGCTCTAACTCTTTCTTCGGTTTCTGCGCCAGTACCTACTGCAGCACCAACCCGTAAACGTTCTTGTTCATCTTTGCAAGCGTGAGGGTTATCTTTGGCTTTTTGAATGTCTTTAACGGTAATCATACCGCGCAAATGAAAATCACCGTTTACGACTAGCACTTTTTCAATCCGGTGTTTGTGTAGCAGAGCAATCGCTTCTTTATAGCTGGCCGATTCATTAACGGTAACTAATCGCTCTTTAGGCGTCATCACCGAAGTAATCGATTCATCCAAGCGAGTTTCAAAACGCAAATCACGACTGGTAACGATACCGACTAAGGTTTCACCATCAACCACTGGCACCCCAGAAATATTTTTAGCGCGGGTCAGTTCCATGACTTCGCGGACAGTGACATTTGGCGACACCGTAATAGGGTCTTTAATCACACCGCTTTCGTATTTTTTAACCCGTAATACTTCACGAGCTTGTTGCTCGATGGTCATATTTTTGTGGATGATGCCGATACCACCTTCTTGAGCAATGGCAATGGCAAGACGCGCTTCAGTCACCGTGTCCATGGCGGCAGACACCAAAGGAATGTTTAGGGTGATGTTGCGGGTTAATTGCGTTGTTAAATGAACATCGCGAGGTAAAACAGTGGAATGCGCAGGGATTAATAAAACGTCGTCAAACGTCAGCGCTTCTTGAATGATTTGCATGATCACACCTAGCTAATCGTAAATAAGCCGCTTATTGTACAACTTTACCGCCACTCCTAAAAAGCATCACAGCAAAATCACTTGATTTTTATTGTTTTTTGGCGCTAAGGGCCTCGTCAATTGCTTCTAATTCGTGAATTTTAGGGCGATGTAGAAACAATCCTAAAGCGCCTAAAACCGAAAAAATATACAAAGTGTTGAAATCATCACCCAAAATAAACATCACAAAACCGAAAACCGCCACCGATTCAATCAACAACAAGGCAACCGTTGTGGTAAAAAAATATCGCTCTTTGGCGGATTTATCCCCGGGCATGGTTTGATTAAGCCTTACCAAGATAAAACGCAGTAAATTAGTTAGTGGAAACAAAATAATCGCCACCGCATAAAAAACGCTGCGAAATATTTCTCGCTGAGCTTCGTCAAGATTAATCCTTAACATCGTCCCCCAAACATGACAAACAATATTGTAAGCAATTAACAATATTAATAAGAAGCCAACAACTAGCCAATGAGCGCGTAATTGTGATTGCGGCAGTAAGTTTTGATCAGTCATTAGTCACCTTGATGTCTTTTCGGGTATTACTAACAATAGCAAGAAAAGCCACGAAATCATAAAGCGCATGAATTACCATCGGTGTCAGTAAGTTGCGTTGATCGCCATAATCCAGCGACATCCCTAAATAAAGACTCATAAAAAGAGCCAACAATGCATACAAAGGCGTTACAGCATGCGCCAAAGCAAAAACCAAACCACTAACAATCAAGCCAAGATTAGCACCCCAAGCTTCCTCAAAACCAGTCTGCATTAAGCCACGAAACAGCGCCTCTTCGCCAAACCCCGCCAAGCAAGCAAGTACAAATAAGTCTGTCCAATGTGCATTGAGTAACGATTGCCCCAAAGAGTCTTGGAGCAGTTTTTGGATATTTTTAAATCCCCGAAACGGTAATTGCTGCATACCAAAGTACAGTATCAGCAAAGGCAAAGTCGCGATTATTCCGTTAACCAACGCTACTTCCGAAAAATACAAGTCAGCAAATGGATTGATATCAAACAACCAGCCAACTAAAAAAGCCACAGCCGCTAGGCCGGCTTCAAAATAGCATGCGATTTTTAAAAATTGGTTTTGCATTCCACATTAAATAAGATGAGTTGAATTTTGGCCTAAAAATTCTCAGCAAAAACCGCTAGAATTGGCAGGACTGGAATTAATGAGTGGTAATTATGCAATGCTATATCTATAAAAGCCTGAAAAAAGACGAACTTTATCTTTACCTCGATAAAAAAGATGATTTTAGCGCCATCCCAGATAGCTTGATGCAAAGCTTTGGTCGATTAAGCTTTGTGATGGCGTTGGAGTTAACCCCTGAACGCAAGTTAGCCAGAGAAAATAGCGAAAAAGTCATTGAAAGCCTAAACAATCAAGGTTTTTTCGTACAAATGCCGCCAACATTTATCCCGTTAGCACCTTCGGCAAGCAATCGTTATCTGCACTGAAAACGAGCCTTAAGCACAATCCATGCTAACATTGACCTACTCGCCCGAGTCGAGTTTTTAATTCTCACCAGGACACGTAATACATGGCAGAAAATTCATACGCTTTTGAAGACACAAAGTCAAAAGGCATTCTCTGGGGATTCGGTACGCTAATCGGCATCGTTTTAATTGTTATGCTGGTATTAGGCGAATGGTGGAGCCAAGAACCTGAACAGTTTAGCGTGCAAGACGAAGCCGTTGAGCGAATGGAAGTCACGCATACTGATCAAATGCCAATCGGCTATGTCTATGCCAACACGTTAGCGCATATTGCTGATGTGATTTTATTCAAATCAGGTGGCTATCTTTCTAATGACGTTGCGCCTCCCGGTCTATTTTGCGACAACATTCAGAGCTTTGAATACGGTGCCTTGGTGATGTTGCGAGATGGCACTACTGCCTTGCGTAACCATTTTGCTCGCGACCAATCGCAATCTGCGGAAGATCCAGATTTAGCAAAAGCCGAACCTTATTTTTACTACGAACGTAACTCATGGGCTTTGCCATCAACAGAAGCTGAGTACGTCAAAGGAGTTGAGGCTTTGCATGAGTATATGGCTCGCTTACAAAACCCATCAACCACCTCAAAACCAGCACAGTTTCACTCGCGTGCTGACAATTTATGGCAATACACCGAGGTTGTTATTAAACGTTTAGGTGGTTTATCAACACGCCTAGCCGCGAGTACCGACAAATTTTCAGGTGCGGCACACGGTGATCCATCAAATCCAATCGACATTAATATGCCAACCATTGGTCAAACACCTTGGATGGAAATTGATAACGTATTCTACGAAGCTCGTGGTGCAAGTTGGGCTTTAGTGCATATTCTTAAAGCAATTAAGCACGATTTCTCTGACATTTTGTTAGATAAACGTGCGATGAATACATTGGACATTATGATTCAATCGCTTGAAAATGCTTTAACCCCGACATTAAGTCCTGTGGTGTTAAACGGTGATGGTTTTGGCTTATTTGCCAACTACTCGTTGGCGATGGCGAATTATATTGCTCGTGCTAACGCGGCTGCTCTTGATTTACGGGACGTAATGAACAGAGGTTAAACTTTATGCAACAAGATCAAATCAGCGAAAATTTTAAAAAAATTGAAACATGGCGACGCATCATTTTCATGCTGATTTATACATTCATCGACAGCATGGTGAAATTGTTACTGTGGATTGTGATCTTGTTGCAAACCGCATCAGTCTTAATCAATGGCAGAACCAATAACAATTTATTGAATTTTGGACATAGCCTTTCCAGTTATCACTATCATATCTTGTTATTTCTGACCTTTAGCACCGACCAATTGGCTTTTCCATTCGCCGAATGGACAGTATCAACCGATATTGAGTTTCTGAAAAAAACCACCTATCAGCGTAACTATAATTGAGTCTATTCGACTTAATCATAATGCACTAAATCATAAGGCAATCTCGGCTCTCGACCTTCTAACAGCGCAGTTAAAAACGCCCAAAATACATCGGCGGAAGGTGGGCAGCCGGGCAAAAAATAATCGACTTTCACCACTTCGTGAATCGGTCGCACCTTATCCAACAATAATGGTAGCTCTGGATCATTGGGAATTTGTGGATTCTCAACTCCGATGCCATCACGATAGGCTTCTAATAAACACTCTTGCAAAAGAATAGGGTTGCGCAATGCTGGCAAGCCGCCGTTAATCGCACAAGCACCGACAGCCACCAAGATTTTGCAGTTTTTACGAAACTCGCGCAGAACATGAACGTTTTCTGAATTACAAACACCACCTTCAATTAAACCAATATCGCA
>JBJSYX010000424.1:0-3580 GCA_046090005.1 Methylomonas sp.
GATAGATGATAGCTGTTTTCATAAAGTATACGTCCTACTATTAACTGTGGAAGGCTCAAAGCGTTGGTTACTAAGCAGCGATGTTTTAGCTTAAAATCACATAACTTTATCAATTTTTATGATTCAAACGCTTTTAACATGTCTTTATTACTGAAATATCTTGGCCCCTGCTGGTTTATCAACAACCCCGCTGAATTAGTACCGTCAAAATCCTTTATGTGGAAAACCGTCGCGTTCTACCTGATTTCGGGGATGATTGTTGAAGGCTTAATCTCCGACCCTGCCGATGGCACAATCGAAGTGGTATTAAGAACCATTATGGCGTTTACCACCATTGCCAGCTTATTAGTCGTATCCAAGCAATGGCATTTTATGAATCAACTGTTTACCGCTATTTTTGTCTGTGAAAATTTCATCATGACCTTGGCGATTGGTGCTGAAATTTTGGATTTAGTCATGGTGATGCAACATATTGAATACCGAGAAGAAATTTCGATTGGGTTAGCGGTATTTTTAGTGATTTGGTATATCAGTATTGTCAGCTACATTTTCCGCCAGTTTTTTGCCTATGGTACAGGACGTAGCATTGTGTTTGCCTTTAGTTATTTTATTTTAACTTATGGGCTACCGATGTTGTTTATGGATATTTGACGCAAAAATCGCCAAGGCATAACGCCTTGGCGAAACCATTGCAACGATTAAACAATATCCTGACTTTTCAAATATTCTTCGTAATTGCCTTGGAAATCGACGATGCCATTTGGCGTCAACTCAATCACTCTTGTCGCTAAAGACGATACAAACTCGCGGTCATGACTGACGAAAATCAACGTACCAGGGTAATTTTCCAAAGCAGTGTTTAAAGACTCAATCGACTCCATATCTAAATGGTTAGTTGGTTCGTCCATGACCATGATGTTGCTCTTTTGCAGCATCAACTTACCAAACAGCATCCGGCCTTGTTCACCACCCGACAACACTTTGACCGATTTATGAATATCATCTTGGGAAAATAATAATCGGCCTAAAGTGCCGCGAATTACTTGGTCATCGTCAGACTCTTTACGCCATTGCCCCATCCAGTTAATCAACGATAAATCTTCCTCAAAACTTTCGGCGTGATCTTGAGCGAAATAACCGACTTCAGAATTTTCTGACCATTTTACTTCGCCAGTATCCGGCTCTAAATCGCCCACCAAGGTTTTTAACAAGGTTGATTTACCAATCCCATTAGGACCGATTACCGCTACCCGCTCCCCCACCGCAATCATTAAATTAAAGTTTTTAAATAACGGTTGTTCGCCATAGCCTTTGCTTAAATCTTGCACTTCCAAGGCTAAACGATGCAGCTTTTTAGTTTGGTCAAAACGAATAAACGGATTCACGCGGCTAGACGGCTTAACTTCGTCGAGCTTGATTTTTTCTAACTGTTTCGCCCGAGAAGTAGCCTGTTTGGCTTTTGAAGCGTTGGCCGAGAAGCGGCTAACGAAGGCTTGTAATTCAGCAATTTGGGCTTTTTTCTTAGCATTACCGGCTAATAAACTGTCGCGAACCGTAGTCACAGCAGTCATATAGTCATCGTAGTTACCTGGATAAACCCGCAACTCACCGTAGTCTAAATCCGCCATGTGGGTACAAACACTGTTCAAAAAGTGTCTATCGTGAGAAATGATAATCATGGTGGAATCGCGCTCATTCAGCACATTTTCTAACCAACGAATGGTGTTAATGTCCAAGTTATTAGTCGGCTCGTCGAGCAGCATGATGTCGGGATTGGCAAACAAGGCCTGCGCCAACAACACCCTTAATTTCCAACCGGGCGCAACCGCCGACATCAAGCCATCGTGTTGTTCCAGTGGAATATCCAAGCCTAGCAATAACTCACCAGCACGCGATTCGGCAGTGTAGCCATCCATCTCGGCAAATTCGACTTCCAAATCGGCGACTCGCATTCCCTCTTCTTCTGACATTTCTGGCAGCGAATAAATGCGGTCACGTTCTTGCTTAACCGCCCACAATTCCTTGTGGCCCATAATCACAGTATCAATCACTCGATAGTCTTCAAACGCAAATTGATCCTGACGCAAATTACCAATCCGCTCGTTTGGCGTGATACTGACATTCCCCGAGGACGGTTCTAACTCACCGCTGAGAATTTTCATAAAAGTAGACTTGCCGCAGCCATTGGCACCAATCAATCCAAAACGATTGCCGTTACCAAATTTGACTGAAATGTTTTCAAACAAGGGCTTAGCCCCAAATTGCATGGTGATGTTTGCTGTAGAGATCAAGAGAATATCCGAGGGTAAAAATAAACAGAGTTAGAGCAGAAATGCTTCTGCGGGATTGACATCGGGGTATTTTAGCAGAGATTGGGGAGGATTAGATTTGGGTGGAGGGCGAACGGCAGGGCAAGGGCATATAAATTAACTTAATTTTAAAAAGCAAAAACAGATCAATAGCTTGCCCATAAATCAGAAGAATAGTCATCAATCAAAATATGTAATTGCGCAATCTCACCAACATCAAACACAGGAACCTCCGCTATCGCCAGATAATTATTACCTTGCAGAGTATCGTGATAAAAACTGACATCACTAATGTCATACAACGCACTCAATGAAGACAGGTCAATCAAATCGCCGGCATTTAAGTTAGTTAAAGCCAATACACCAGCTGAATCAGTGCTTGTCGTAGCATTGGTCAAAGTAATCACCAGATGACTGGGATGAATCTCATCGTTATTAATTATTTCGACTTTGGCTAATACTAACTTTGTGCTTGTCAGGTTTTGAATCGCATCGCTATTTGCAACGAAATCATACACACCTGTATCTGAATTGAGATACAAAACCCCATAATCGGTCACTTGCTGTTGGTCATAAAACCAGGAAGTCTCTGTATCTGTGACCACTTCACCATCCACTAAAAAAAAGTGCTGAAACAGATCACTTCCGGTATCTATAGTATTACTTCGCTCAGCAACGGCACTGGTAATGATCAGGTTGTAAGATGGCCCTTGAAGTATCAACGCATCATCAACACCATTAACAGTAATATTGATCGTTTCTGTCGCTAAACCATCAAAACTGATCACCGTAAAAAAATCATTTAAAGTTTCGCCAACACCTAAATGTTTGACATCTGGATTATTAGAATCCAAGGTGTAGGTCCAATCACCGGCCTCGTTTAAGTTAAACACCCCATATAGCCCACTGATAGCTGATTGAGCAATAAAACTGGCTTGGCCAGTGTCAACATCAGTAATCCCCAAATGGCCTGTTGCAACTGGATTTGATACTTCGGTCACTGAACCCTGATTAGTTTCACCATTGGCTGATGTACTAATCAGCGCTGGGTCGTTCATACCAAAAATACTAATCGTAATATTTTGTTGAGTTCCATCAATCGACTGTATCGTAAACACATCATCAATTGAATCACCTTCCCCCAATTGTTGAATGACTGATAAATGGTTATCAACGCTGTAAGTCCAAACGCCATTTTCATCGATGCTGAGAGAACCAAACTGACCCTGAAAAGTATCGGCTTTAAAACCAGCCTCACCCTGATCGGCATC
>JBJSYX010000425.1:0-6514 GCA_046090005.1 Methylomonas sp.
GGCTCGGTGGTGGTATCAGGTAACTTGCCATCTAAAGACGGCAGCCACAGCTTGTATTGCGCGGTGATTATCAAACAAGTTGATGAAAAAACCCGTAGCAAAACCGGCATTAACGAGTTGTTGCGCGATTAATCAAACCAACGACCAGTTTCACAAAATTGTCATTGTGTCGGGTTAGGCTATTTGCTAACTCGACCTATGTTGACGATAGGCTTGCGTTACAATAGCCAATTCTTCCCTCCAACCTATGAGACTCCCATGTCAGAAAATATTTCTAATAACGCCCTAATTCTTGGTTTATTGTCATTAAATAGTGAAATCGCGATTCAAAATGAATACTTGGAATCAGGCGAAATCCCAGAAGATGAAATCGATGATGAACAAGATGTTTTAACCGATCTTGAGCAAGCATTTATGGAATTTGTTGATGTTTACAAAGCTCGCGCTAAAAATGATTCAACCTTGCCAGCCATTGAAGAATTGTTAGCTGGTGACGAATAAGTTTGATGGTTGTTTACGGCATTAAAAACTGCGATAGCGTTAAAAAAGCCCGTGCCTTTTTAGAGCATGGGCAAATTGCCTATCGCTTTCATGACTATCGCGTCGATGGCTTGGATGCCGCTTTATTGCAAACCCTAATCGACGCTGTAGGTGTTGATACGCTATTAAATCAACGCAGTACCAGTTGGCGACAACTCAGCGATGCGCAAAAACGCGATTTAACCCCCGAAACAGCGCGGCAATTAATGCTGGATGTACCGACTTTAATCAAGCGCCCGATTCTCAATACCGGCGAGCAATGGCTGGTTGGCTTTAGTTCTGATTTATACCAAACCCTAGTATGAGCGAAACCCTTGCACTTTTAGAGGAACTGATTCGTCGCGAATCGGTGACACCTGTTGATGGCGGCTGTCAGGATTTATTGGCACAGCGTTTAAGCAAAATTGGTTTTAGCGATGAGCGTTTAAACTTTGCCGATACCCAAAATCTTTGGCTGCGTCGCGGTCAACAAGCACCGTTATTTGTCTTTCTTGGCCATACCGATGTCGTGCCAACCGGACCATTAGCGGCTTGGGACTCGCCACCGTTTGAACCGACGATTCGTGATGGTCAGCTATACGGTCGTGGCGCGGCAGACATGAAAGGCGGGATTGCCGCATTTATTACTGCGGTTGAGCGTTTTGTCGTTGAGCACCCTGATCATCAAGGCTCGATTGCGGTGATGATGACCAGTGACGAGGAAGGTATCGCTACGCATGGCGTAGTGAAAGTAGTTGAAGTATTGGAACAGCGTCAGGAAAAAATTGATTGGTGTCTGGTTGGCGAGCCGTCGAGCGACAAAAAAATTGGCGATGTGATTCGGGTCGGGCGTCGTGGTTCTTTATGCGCCAAGTTGACCGTGTTCGGGATTCAAGGCCATGTTGCTTATCCTGAATTAGCCGAAAACCCGATTCATACCCTTGCGCCAGCATTAAAAGCCTTAACCGAAGAGGTTTGGGATCATGGCAATGCGTTTTTCCCACCAACACGCTTACAAGTATCGAATATTAATGGCGGCACCGGCGCAGAGAATATTATTCCAGGGCTAGTTGAAGTCCAGTTTAATCTACGCTTTTCGACCGAATTGGATGAAGCGACGATTAAAGCCCGTACTCATGCGATTTTGGATCAATATGGTTTCAAATACGAGGTGGACTGGCGCTTATCCGGCAATCCATTTTTGACTTCGCAAGGTGCGTTGATTGAGGCCACTCATGCCGCGATTCAATCGGTTTGTGGCTTTGAAACTTTAGATGATACCGGCGGTGGTACTTCCGATGGTCGTTTTATTGCCCCAACCGGCGCACAGGTGATTGAACTTGGGCCATTAAATGCCAGTATTCATAAAGTCAACGAGCATATTGGCTTGAATGATTTAGAAACCTTGACCCAAATTTATCAACAGATTTTGGTGAATTTGTTGGCTTGATGATTAGTGTGCGGCGTGTTAGCGTTGCAGACAAACCAACAAGCAATAAAAAAGCCGCTGTAGTTTAAAGCTACAGCGGCTTTTTTTAGAATTCGATATAACCGAATTAAGCCATCGCGCGCAATCTGTTGTTCAGTCTGCTTTTGCTACGAGCGGCTTTATTTTTATGAATAATGCCTTTATTGACCGCTGAGTCAATAACAGGAACAGCGGTTTTAAATGCTGCTTGAGCTTGTTCTTTATCGCCTGCTCTTACAGCGGCGATGACTTTCTTGATGAAAGTACGCAAGTTGCTACGCTGTCCGGCATTGCGAATACGGCTGTTCTCGGCCTGACGTGCTCTTTTTTTAGCTTGTGGTGAATTAGCCATAGTCTATCAGTCTTCTTAGGTTAATTTGGAAACCGCCAATTATCTTTCTGGATGCTATGATTGTCAACCTATAACTCAACAACATCTTAAACTATTTTGAGTCAGCGTTTTTTTAAACCAACTATCGTGGTCGCTTGCATGACCATGATCTCAAGGCTGATGGGCTTTGCGCGGGATATTTTGTTCGCCAATCTATTTGGCGTTAATGCCGCCACCGACGCTTTTTTTGTGGCATTTAAAATCCCTAATTTCCTGCGTCGGCTATTTGCCGAAGGCGCTTTTGCCCATGCTTTTGTACCCGTGTTGGCCGATTACAAAAGCAAAGGCAGCCACGCCGCCTTAAAGTTGTTCATCGACCGCACCGCGGGTAGCTTGACGCTGGTTTTAACTTTACTGACGTTAATCGGCATTATCGCCGCGCCAATATTAATTATGCTGTTCGCCCCTGGCTTTTTATGGGAAGGCGATCAATACCAACTCGCAGTGCAGTTATTACAAATCACCTTCCCCTATTTGCTGTTTATCTCGCTAACCGCCTTCGCTGGCGGAATTTTAAATACCCACAGCCAATTTGCGATTCCTGCCTTTACCCCCGTATTTTTAAACATTTGTATGATAATCGCCGCCATCTGGTTAGCCCCTTTGATGGCCGAGCCTGTAACGGCGTTAGCGTGGGGCGTGTTGATAGCTGGCGTGGTGCAATTGTTGTTTCAAATTCCCGCATTAATCCGCTTAGGCTTAATGCCGAGACCTCGCTTGGGCTTTAAAGATGCTGGCGTTAGACGAATGATGGGCTTGATGTTACCGGCAATTTTTGGCGTTTCGGTGGTGCAGATCAACTTATTAGTCGATAACTTATTCGCCTCATTTTTAGCGTCTGGCAGCGTGTCGTGGTTGTATTATTCAGATCGCTTGGTAGAGTTTCCGATTGGGATATTTGGCGTGGCGTTATCAACGGTGATTTTGCCGCACTTGGCTAAACATCATACAGATGATGACCAACAGGCTTTTTCACAGGCTCTGGATTGGGGCTTAAAGTGGGTGCTGTTAATCGGTTTGCCCGCTACTTTGGGTTTGACTCTGCTCGCCGAGCCGTTGCTATCGACTTTGTTCCAATACAACGAATTTGGTGCCAATGATGTGCAAATGGCAACAAAAAGTTTGGCAGCATTTTCATTGGGTTTATTGGCGTTTATATTGATTAAAGTGTTGGTGCCAGGGTTTACTTCCCGCCACGATACAAAAACTCCGGTACGCTTGGGGATCTATTCGATGCTATGTAATCTGGTCTTGAATTTGGCATTAATCGCCCCATTAGCTCATGCAGGCCCTGCGTTAGCGACCAGCTTGGCGGCCTATTTGAATGCTGGGTGGTTATTGTTGTTATTACTCAAACGACAGATTTATCAACCTGTTGGCCAATGGTGGCGTTTTTTATTACGGGTGATATTGGCTAATGCGGCAATGGGATTTTTCTTGTACCGCTTTACCGAAGCCGATTTATGGCTCACTTGGAATTTATCACAACGCAGTTTACAACTGGCCTTAATGATCGGTTTAGCAATGTTAGTTTATACACTAGCGTTGTTATTATTAGGCTTTAGACCTCGTCAGCTTGGACAGCATCCCAGCTGAGAATTTTTTGCAATTTAATCGGGTTAACTATGAATACAAAAACAATCGGTTTTATCGGCGGCGGCAATATGGCCAGCAGTCTTATCAAAGGCTTGATTGCCAGCGGCCATGCACCACAACGAATTTGGGTTTCTGACACCAATCAAGCCACCTTAACCCAACATGCCGAACAATTAAACGTCAACGTTTCAACTGATAATGGTGCAGTGGTTGCCGAAGTCGATGTCGTGGTTTTGGCAGTCAAACCGCAAATCCTCCGCGAAGTTGCGCAATCGATTGCCAGTTTGGTTCAACAACGCAAAGTCTTGGTGGTTTCAATCGCTGCCGGTATCTCTCAAGCCAGCTTGTCACGCTGGTTAGGCGGCGATGTTGCTATCGTCCGCTGTATGCCCAACACCCCCGCCTTGGTATTAACCGGTGCCACCGCTTTACATGCCAACCCACAAGTCAACGACCAACAAAAAGACCTCGCCGAAAACATCTTACGCGCAGTCGGTTTATCGTTATGGGTCAATGATGAAACACAATTGGACGCCGTCACCGCGGTTTCCGGTAGCGGCCCAGCCTATTATTTCCTGATGATGGAAGCGATGGAAAAAGCCGCTTTGGAATTAGGCTTGGACGAACATTCAGCACGATTATTGATTCAACAAACCGCCTTAGGCGCGGCCAAAATTGCCTTGGAATCCTCAGAATCTCCGACCATTTTGCGCGAACGCGTCACCTCACCGGGCGGCACCACCCAAAAAGCCATCGAAACCTTCCAACAAAACGGTTTTGAAGCATTAGTCGGTAAAGCCTTACACGCCGCGCGTGACCGCTCAATTGAAATGTCACAACAACTGGGAGCAGACTAATGGGCGGCAGTTACTTTTCAGACCCAGCGATATTTGTGATCGACACCCTGTTCTCGGTCTACATTTTCATCGTCTTACTGCGGTTTTTACTGCAATGGACCCGCGCCGATTTTTACAATCCGATTTCACAGTTCGTGGTCAAAGTCACCCATCCACCACTAAAACTGTTACGTCGAGTAGTACCGTCAATTGGCCGCATTGATACGTCTTGCTTGGTATTTGCCTTGTTACTGCAAATCACCGCCACTTATTCGATGTTAGCAATTCAAGGCTTAACCACCAGCTTTGTCGGCTTGGCATTAATCTCGGTAGCGGATTTAGTGCAATTGTTGATGAATATTTATTACTACTCGATTTTTGCGACGATTATTCTCAGCTGGGTTGCCGGTGGTAGCTACAGCGCCGCCTCATCAATTTTGTATAGCATCACCGAACCGTTGTTAAGCATTTGCCGCAGCGTGATACCGAACTTAGGCGGATTGGATTTATCGCCAA
The DNA here is from genome assembly GCA_046090005.1 of Methylomonas sp. Classification (GTDB taxonomy): domain Bacteria; phylum Pseudomonadota; class Gammaproteobacteria; order Methylococcales; family Methylomonadaceae; genus Methylomonas. The sequence goes on from JBJSYX010000425.1 coordinate 5,327, forward strand.
TGCTGGCGTTGTTTTTACTGCATTTGGCGAAAATGATGGTGTTACCACCGTTACATCAGTTAGCGAGTTTGTTGGGTTAACAACTTCTGGTAGTTGGTTTTTTAGCTACCAAGTGTATGCACCGCATAGCTTTTGAGGCACGTCCTAACAGAAAAGCCTTCAATCGCTATGCGGTGCCTACTCTACTAATTTGCCGCCGATTTTCGGGAATTTTTACTACAAAGCGATTCACTTAAGTCTTCACAAAAGCTAACACCACTTTAATCTCACCATCTTCGCGGCGAATCAAACGCCGCAACCCGAGTTCGCTAAAAGCGGTTTTTTTGTGCAAACCTTTTTTATAAGCATCATCAATTCTTACCGCTTGATCATCAGCATCCGGCTTGGGTTGATCGGCCAGTTTCATTACGTCACTGACAAAATCCAGCGTCAACTTAAACACCTCAGCTCTAGGCAACGCCCATCCCAAAGCCGTCGCAAATCCCTGCCTTTCAATCGTCAATGGAATTTTGCTTTTGGTGCAACTGGCTAAATCATCAGCACTCACCAACACACGAAATAAACGATCGGCAAAAAACACCGTGGCGGGGTTAATCGACAACCTAAACCAACGATCAAGATAACTTTCCACTCGCAACTCACTATCACGCAAATCAGCCGCCAAAGCTTGCAACTCCAAAGCCAGCGAGTCGGCCGAATCAATCTCAATCCAACCATGCGGATGCAAAATCAGCCCGGCGTCTGGCATCAACTCAAAACCGCGTAAATGCGCTGCCAAGCCTAAAACCAAAGCCAATTGGCGTTGATTTAATGACTGATTTAAGGGCTTGTCTTTACCTAATTTCCAGGTCAACACCGCTTGCTCGGCACAACTCGGTAAGCTGATAGCAAAATCGTTTTTATCAACTAAATAAGCCGGCGAAAAACTAGCCGGCAAAGCCGATAAAGCCGCCGCCAATGCCGCTTTATCGCCCGCAAAATCATCATAAAGTGCTTTGATATAAGGAATCTTGCCATCAGCAGTCGCGCCGTTTTCAATATCGGCTATCGAAAACCACACCAATCGCTCATCGTCTTTAACCCGCTGCCGCAAAAACAAATAACCGGCCAGGGTTAATTCAATCTGGAAAATCGACAAATAATATTCGGTTAAAGCATGATTCGGCGCTGCGCCTTGAACTTGTTGAT
>JBJSYX010000426.1:0-3000 GCA_046090005.1 Methylomonas sp.
CCCAAATCCAGGCCAGTCGGTAATAAAAATATTTGGTGTAAATTCCTTACAAATATTCACTGTTTCATCTTCGCTACCTGAGTCGAAAACGATAATTTCATTAGCCCACGAAACAGATTCTAAGCAACGTCTAATATGTAAGGCTTCATTTTTTGTAATGATGATAACACTAAGCATTTGATGGAGTTAATTGTTTAAAAGATTTAGATGTTTTTTGTGCTGTTTATGCTTAATAGTACTCCCGCTAAAATACAATAAAACTTACCTTCACTTGCATCAAAAAGTAAGGAGTTGAATAAAGAGCCAATGCACATTGTCAGGATTAATGCTCTAAGAGCATATCGGTTAAATTCTGTGGGTAGTTTTTTTGACTCTAGCCAGGGTATATACCAAAATAGAAATAGAGTTATCAGCCCCATAAGACCAAGTTCTTCAGTGGTTAGTAGAAATTGATTATGTGGGTTTGCAACATCTTTTGAAATTAAATTTTTTTGTTCAGCAAGTTGTTTGTATTCGTGTAGAAAGCTTCCTGTTCCTGTGCCAAATAAAATATTTTCTTTAATCAGAGTTAATGAGTTTTTGTAAAATTCAAGTCTTAAGCCAGCCGATGTTTGCTGCCCAGAAATATTGTGATTTTCGATTTCTGACTGGGTGTTAGTTAGTCTTGATTGTGGTAATTCTGGAGTTGTCTGAATAATAATAAAGCCTAGTGCTAAAAATGCAATCCAGTATTTTATGCATTTATTACCCCATGTCTCATAGGTGAACCAAATAGTTAAAGCTATCATCAGTAGCTGACCAGTTCGTCCGTTCATTAAGAATGCTATATCGAACATCGCCAGTAATGAGGCAATTATCCATAGATATTTTATTTTTTCAGATGAGTTTTTTGCTTTTTGTAACATTAAATACATGGAAAATGACATAATGATACTGCCAGCAATTCTGTTTTTGAAGGCAATATAACCCTCTCCTGTATCAATATGCGGAATTACTCCGATCCATTTTAGATATGATATACACATCGTGGCTATTGATGAGAACAAAAAGCCATTTAGTGCATAATTTTGGTATTTTTCCTGAGTTAGTGTGCTGATAATAATTGGTATAATAAATAACTTGTGATAATGCATTATCGATTTAAACGATTCAGGAAGGGTTGCGCTTGAGTAAGAAATGCCTATGAGATAGGCAGAGATTAATCCTAGGGTTGCTAATGATGTCGGGTTTTTAATTATAATATTAGCTTTTTCTTTGTATTGTCCTGAAATTATCCAGAGTATAATCAGTAGGCTGTTGGTTATACTCATTATTGCTGTTGGTAAATTGATGCTGATGCAAGCAAGTACAATTAACCATAACGTTGCTGTTCGTGTTATTTTTAAATAGCTTGACATCGTTTTTATTCTTGTGATTCTTTTAAGGATGGTTTATCTGGTAATCCCCATGATTTAGGGAATCCTAGCAATACATAGCTAAGCATTAGAGACTTGTCTATGAGTTTATATTTTAGTTTTTTGTTTTTGCCTAGAGTAATTGATGTAAATACTAAATAGATAAATGAGTCAATTGCTAATTTAGGTGTGTGCCATAAATAAAGTATGAGCACCTGGGTGTTAGATAAAGTTTTTTTCCAATAAAGCAAACGAGATCGAAAAAACTCAATCCGCGCTGCTTTAAAATATGATTGTGTGCTTGCTCCGCCTGTGTGTGTGATTCTAATCCGTGGATCAAATAAAACATCCCATCCATGGCGTCTTATACGCAAGCACCATTCTGTTTCTTCGTAATAAAAGAAGAAATCATCATCAAGGCTGCCAGCATCTAAAATCGTTTCTCGCCTAACGGCCATACAGGCCCCAACTACAGAGCCGACCTTACTAGGTTGATTGGTATCAAAAATTGGTTTGCGTTTTGATTTAAAACCTAGTTCTGAATAGAAGGTAGTTGCACTGCCAGCGGAACGACTCAATGAACCATCACTTGCATGCAATTGGCCGCCAATCAGACCTGCATTAGGATTTTGATTAAAATCAGCGATAAATTGGCCGAGAATATCGGGCGATAACTCCAAATCGTTGTTACAAATTAAAATATATTCGCCGTAGCTTTTTTGAATACCTTGATTGCAAGCATGTGCATAACCCGTATTACAAAAATTATTAATAACCTGAATGAATGGATATTTTGATTGTGCATTCTCAATAGAATCATCCGAGCTATGGTTGTCAACAACAATAACTTCATCTTGCTCGATATTAATAGCTGATTTGACGCTATTTAGAAAATTTAACAATCGTTGATTACCATTGCGATGTACGACGATAATGCTAAATCGTTTGCTTGGTTTTTTTTCTATATTTTTGATTATCAATGGGTTGTTCCAAATTAATTTCAAATTATTATTTTTTCAATTAGATCAATCACTTCATTTACATCTAATTGATCAAGGCACTGACTATAACTATTTTGATGTCTTTCACAACCTTCTCCTTGACAAGGAATGCAATTTAGATTTTGATTGCCTTGAACTAAATAAACATTTTCTTTTTGTTGACTCCCTTTTGATGAAAAGGGTGGGGTAGGCTTGGCGTATTGATTAGGCCAAGGCGCCCACTTTTGGGGATCAGTTGGACCAAATAGTGCAATAGTTGCGACGCCTGTTGCTGCTGCCAAATGAGTAATCCCTGTATCTGGCCCAATAAACAAACGAGCGTTACTGATTAGTTTTGTCAGTGTTGCCAATTTTAGTTGTCCGGCTGTATTAATTACATACGGGTATTCATTTTGTAATTGATTAAGTATTTTTTTCTCGGTTGGATTATTGCTGCCGGTTAAAACTATTTGATAGTCTTTTTCGTGTAAAAACTCGATTAATTCTCGCCATCCATGAATATGCCATTGTTTATATCGCCACTGAGGCATAATGTGCAAAACAGCGTAGGGGTTTATAATCTCTGGTAAGTTTTCATCTATTGAGGATGTGTTTGGTGGTGTTAA
>JBJSYX010000427.1:0-2303 GCA_046090005.1 Methylomonas sp.
GGTGTGATTTCACGCATACCAACTTTGCCTGTCAAGGCTTAGAAGGACAAGGCTCTTTTGTCGACCGATTTTTCAGGATAAGTAATGCTCAAACTCGAAGACATCAAAAAAGACGCCCAAATACGCGGGCTTGAAGGCGACAAAATCGTTCGCATCGTTCACGCAGAAGCCATTGGCACTGAAGCAGTCAATGTATTTTATGTCGATCAAGAAGGCAAACCCGGCACGCAATCACTGTTTCGTACTGATGAAATTCGCTTAGCGTTAGCGACTGCTGGACGCCCCTGGAGCTTTGATGCGCCGGGAGAGGAATTCAAATTAGGTTTGGAGGCCTACAGGATCAATCTCGCCCATCTTTTTGATCCAATGATGGCAGTACACACGTCGAATGTTGATCCATTGCCGCATCAAATATCAGCTGTTTATGAATCCATGTTGCCGCGTCAACCGTTACGTTTTGTGTTGGCCGACGATCCTGGCGCGGGTAAAACCATTATGGCTGGTTTATTCATCCGTGAACTGATCATGCGGGCCGATGCCAAGCGGATTTTGATCGTTTCGCCTGGCTCTCTAACGGAGCAATGGCAAGACGAGTTACTGGAAAAATTTGGGTTAACGTTTGAAATTCTCAGTCGCGAAAAACAGGAACAATGCGCTTCAGGTAATTATTTTGAAGAGCAAAATCAACTTATCGCCCGTCTTGATCAACTATCCCGCAACGAAGGTTTTCAGGAAAAATTGCAGCATACCGACTGGGATTTAATTGTCGTTGACGAAGCCCACAAAATGTCTGCACATTACTTCGGCAGCAAGATCAACGAAACAGGACGCTTTAAACTTGGCAAGTTACTAGGATCGATCACTCGTCATTTTTTATTGATGACAGCCACACCTCATAACGGCAAAGAAGAAGATTTTCAATTATTCATGTCCTTGCTAGATGGTGATCGCTTCTACGGTAAATTCCGTGAAGGTGTCCATAAAGTCGATATTAGCGACATGATGCGACGCATGGTCAAAGAAGACTTACTCAAGTTTGATGGCACTCCTTTATTTCCGGAGCGCCGAGCCTATACAGCTAATTATGAGTTATCGGCCGAAGAAGCTGCGCTTTATGCCGAAGTGACCGATTATGTTCGCAATGAGATGAACAGGGCCGATAATCTCGATGGCAAACGCAAAGGCACTGTGGGTTTCGCTTTGACACAACTGCAACGCCGTTTAGCATCCAGCCCCGAAGCCATATATCAATCGATCAAACGCCGCCGTAAACGTCTGGAAAATAGGCTGGAAGAAGAAAAACTGGTTCAGCGTGGCCACAAAATTGCTGAAACCTTGGGCAAATACAACATCAAAGACGTACCCAATAACGTTGATGATGCTGAAGATGAAATGCTATCTGGCGAATACGAAGACTGGGTTGATGATGTGGTCGATCAAGCCACTGCGGCGCAAACCATCGAAGAGCTTCACGCCGAAATCATCATTCTCAAAGACTTAGAAGCCAAAGCCTGCAATGTGGTTCAATCTGGGAACGATAAAAAATGGGAAGAACTGTCGTCCCTGCTGCAAGACACACCGGAAATGTATACGCCGACTGGTAGTCGTAGAAAACTTATTCTATTTACCGAGCACCGAGATACTTTGGTCTATCTGCTTGATAGGATCACTGGTCTGATTGGTCGACCAGAGGCCGTCATCACGATTCATGGTGGAACCAACCGCGATGAAAGGCGTAAGAATCAGGAACAATTTAGAAACAATCCTGATGTCATCATATTGATAGCTACTGATGCTGCTGGTGAAGGCGTTAACCTGCAAAACGCAAATCTGATGATCAATTATGACTTGCCTTGGAATCCCAATCGTCTTGAACAACGTTTCGGTCGAATACACAGGATTGGTCAAACTGAAGTTTGTCATCTTTGGAATGTAGTTTCCAAGGAGACTCGTGAGGGAGCTGTATTCCAAAAACTCTTGGAAAAATTGGAAATTGAACGTGCAGCTTTGGGTGGTCGGGTATTCGATATTCTTGGTGAAGCTTTTGAAAATGTATCACTAAAAGATCTTCTGATTGATGCCATCCGATACGGCGAACAACCAGAAATCAAAGCCAAACTTGATCAGGCCATCGAGGGTGCACTTGATACAGACCATCTAAAAGATATTCTGAGACGCAATGCTCTTGTGGAGGAGCACATGGGACTCGACCAGCTTTATGCAGTTAAGGAAGAAATGGAAAAAGCCGAGGCACGTAAACTACAGCCCTATTTCATTCGCGCGTTTTTTACTGAAGCCTTTAA
>JBJSYX010000428.1:0-2812 GCA_046090005.1 Methylomonas sp.
TAACTGATCGTTACCAAACTACGGTGCCTGAAACTGTTCGACGGGCGTTGAAATTAAAAAAACGCGATAAATTGCATTATACGATTCGTTCAAGCGGCGAGGTTTTATTATCGCGAGGCGTTGATTCTGAGAATTCAGATCCGGCTTTGACTCCGTTTTTGGCATTTTTGGCAAATGATATTGCTCAATATCCTGAACGTTTACAGACATTGGATGAGGGGGTCGTGAAACGATTGCGATCTTTGGTGGGGGATATGGAGATTGATTTGGATGCGCCTTTATCGGCTGATGATGAATGAGCGATTTGAAATCTGATCCATTGGTAATTAATGGTTGGTTAATTTTTGCTCATCCGATATTTTTGGAACAGCTTGTTCAGTTGACTCAACAAGTTGATGTGTTGAAGCAAAAATATCCTAGTGATTATAGAAACAAGAATGCCTCGAAGCGCTTGGCTGCTATTGCTAAGTTGGTGCTTGAAGTGATTCCTCAAGACCCGACGAGAGTCGAGTATCGACAAGGTACGAGTTTAGGTGAGGAGCATAAGCATTGGTTTAGGGCTAAATTCTTTCAGCAGTATCGCTTGTTTTTTCGGTATCACGCGGTGAGTAAGGTGATTGTCTATGCATGGGTTAATGACGAAGATACCAAACGAGCTTATGAGAGTAGTGATGATGCCTATCGAGTTTTTCGCAAAATGCTAGAAAATGGTCGGCCACCGGATGATTGGCTACAGTTATTAGCTGAGGCTGAGAGTTTGCGGTTTTAGGCGATAGATTTGTAATAGTGAAATAAAAATGCCGCATTTCTGCGGCATTTTTTTTGAGCGTTTTAAATGCTTGATGCTTGGTATTTAACTGAAAAATCATCCAGCGATTTTAAAACTAACGGTACCAAATCGGCTTTGGTTTGGAAGGCGTTAACACCGACTCGGTTTAGATAGAAAACTTGGTCGGCCAAGTAATTACCAACAGCTCTGATTTCGCCTTGGTAGCCTAGGTCGCGTAGCAAGCGGGCGTGTGAAAACAGGCGGCCATCGGTGAAAACTGGGAAATCCAGTTCTACCAATTCGCGGTCTTTTATATCTGCCAACAAGTGGGTGTCGTCGGTTGAAGTGAGGCGGATGCCGACTTTGCCATTATGGGCTTGTAGGGTGGATTTTTGTTGTTCCCAGCGTGATAGTGACACGGTGATGTCGCCGCTGTTGCCGATTTCTGCATCGTCAGCAACAAAAGACCAGGTGTTGTCTATCAGCTGTTTGTCTTTAATGATTTGCATAAACTTTGCCTTTAAAAGGTTCTAGGCCAATACGTTGGACGGTTTGCAAGAAGGTTTCTTGCGGGTCTTGGCGTTGTTCAACGTAGACTTCTAAGATGTCGGTAATTGCACCAGTGATACGGTTTTTGGCAACCGATGGTCCTAAACGCTCGCCGATAGCGGCTTGATTTTCTGATGAACCACCTAGGGTGATTTGATACCACTCTTCGCCTTTTTTATCGACGCCAAGGATGCCGATGTGACCTACGCTTTGGTGAGCGCAACCGTTCATACAGCCTGACATATTGATTTTCAAATCGCCAATGTCGTGTAGGTAGTCGATGTCGTCCAAGGCTTCGTTGATTTCTTTGGCGACGCTGATTGAGCTGGCATTGGCAAGTGAGCAGAAATCCAAGCCTGGGCAGCAGATCATGTCGGTAGCGGTGCCGATGTTAGGCGTAGCGAGTTTCAAACCATCCAGTTTTTGCCATAAAGCGAATAAATCGCTTTGTTTGACGTCGGCTAATACTAAGTTTTGACGGTGGCTGCTTCTGATTTCACCAAAGCTGTATTGGTCGGCTAAATCGGCAACGGCGTCAAGCTGGTCGGCTGTGATGTCGCCCGGTGGTGAATCAGGGGCTTTTAATGATAGAAACACTGCGCGGTAGCCAGCTACTTTGTGGTCAACGGTGTTGTATTTCAGCCATTTTGCAAAGCTGGCGTTTTCAGAAGCCTGTTGTTGGTAGCTGTTGTCACTGGCGTTGCTGTCGTAAGTTGGGGCAACGAATTGTGCCTGCATGGCTGCGATGCGTTCGTCGCTGACAATCATTTCATCGCGAATTCTGAGCCATTCTTTTTCAACCAAAGCGGTGAATTTTTCTAGGCCAGTTTCTTTTAACAGGATTTTAATCCGCGCTTTGTATTTGTTGTCGCGTCTGCCGAGTAGGTTGTAGACGCGCAAAATCGCTTCCAAATAAGACAACAGGTGTTTTTTCTCAAGGAACGGTCTGATAGTTTGGCCGATGATTGGGGTTCTGCCCAAGCCGCCGCCTGCTAATACTCTAAAGCCGACTTCACCAGCGTCATTTTTAACCAGATAAACGCCGATGTCGTGTAATTGCACTGCGGCGCGGTCTTGTTCTGAACCGCTGACTGCGATTTTGAATTTGCGCGGTAAGTAGGCAAATTCAGGATGCAGTGTGGTCCATTGGCGGATGATTTCGCAGTATGGGCGCGGATCTTCGATTTCATCAACGCATACGCCAGCCAAATGGTCAGAGGTGGTGTTTCTTAAGCAGTTACCACTGGTTTGAATCGCGTGCATTTGCACGGTTGCCAATTCGGCCAGTAAATCTGGCACTTGGCTCAGTTCTGGCCAGTTATATTGGATGTTTTGGCGGGTGGTGAAGTGGGCATAGCCTTTGTCGTATTTACGCGCTACTTCTGCCAGCTTACGTAGTTGTCTGGATGCCATCAGGCCGTAAGGTACGGCAACGCGGAGCATCGGGGCATGGGTTTGAACATAGAGGCCATTCATCAGACGTAAAGTTCTGAA
>JBJSYX010000429.1:0-2200 GCA_046090005.1 Methylomonas sp.
GGTGTGCCGGGTGGTTCCTTGGAAGAGGTGGTGTTTTATCTGGATGTTTTACATGTTTTAAAAGTTCTGGGCGTACCTGTTTACAACGATGGCCGAGCAATTGAAGCCAGTGTTGATAAAGGGATGACCAGTTTTTTATTGAATCACGTTGGCTTACCAACCCCACTTACTTGGATGTTGCGAGATAGAGAAGCAGCGCTGGCAATTGCTGAACAACAATTGAATCAAGGTCATTTTTTAATCAGCAAGCCGTTGTTTGGCTCTCAAGGCGAGGGGATTCGTCGAATTGAAAAATCCACTGATTTACTTTGGTTAACCAGTAGTCGCGGTATTTATTATTTACAGCGTTTTGTCGAATGCGCTGGCGATGGTTATTCTGATATGCGGGTGTTTGTAATTAACGGCAAAGCGGTCGCGGCTATGCGTCGGCGGGGTATTTCCTGGTTAAATAATGTTGCCCGCGGTGCGAGTTGCGAAGTAATTGCCTTAAATAATGATTTAAGCGAGTTAGCGGTAAAAGCTACTGCAACATTAAAAATGGATTATGCCGGTGTTGATATTATTCAAGACAGCACTGGCGGGTATGTAGTGATTGAGGTAAACAGTGTACCAGCATGGAAAGGTTTACAAAGCGTTTGTGAGATTGATGTGGCGAGTTATTTGGTCAATGATTTGGTTGATAGGTATTTGCAGTGAGTGTTCAGCAAGCATTAATCAAGGCCTATCAACAGGCTTGTGAAGTTGAGTTGCAAGCGTTTAAACCTGGCAATGTCAGTGTTTATAGTCCTGCACATGATATGAATGTTGAGGATTTTATACTGAGTGCCAAAGTCAGCGCTGATTCTGTGTCCAATCCAGCATACACCTTGGGTGAAAAAATCTACTATGCGATTAAAGCGACCCGCCAAGCAGTAGGTTGTAATACCAATCTGGGGATTATTTTGTTGGCTGCGCCGTTAATGCAAGCTTATTGGCAACGGGAAGCTGGGCAAAGTTTGCGTGATTCGTTAATGGTCGTTTTGGCAAATACCACCCTACAAGATGCTGAATGGGCTTTTAAAGCAATTACTTTGGCTGCACCGGGCGGTTTAGGTAAATCTGAGCAGCAAGATGTGAATCAAGCGCCTGAAGTGACCTTATTGGAAGCAATGCAAATTGCTAGTCCTAAAGATCGGATCGCTTTGCAATACACCAATGGCTTCAAAGATATTTTTGATTTCGCTGTTTTACAGTATAATGATCGCTTTATTTTGTCTGGCGATTGTAATTGGTCCGCGTTAAGTGTTTTTGCTGAATTGTTAGCAAAATTTCCTGATAGTCATATTGAACGGAAATTTGGTTCGCAATATTCACAGTGGATAGCAACAGAAATGACCGTCTTATGCGAGGCGCTTAATAATGCTCAAACACTCGATGAGTTGATGCCTATGCTTTACAGAATCGACCAAGCGTTTAAGACAAAAAGAATTAATCCTGGAACCACTGCCGACTTAACTGTCGCGACATTATTGGTGGTTTTTTTGGAAAAACTGATTTAGCAATTGCGGTTGCTGAAAGTGTTTTGGGTGTAAACCCAGAAACAAAACTGTGGACATTAGCTGTCTATCTTCATTCAATTTTATCTTTAAGGGGATAATTAAAATGGCAAAAATTACTAACTTGCGCGTTGGCGAATCTTTGGTTGGCGATGGCAACGAGATTGCTCACATCGATTTGATCATTGGCCCACGTGGTTCAGCTGCTGAATCTGCATTTGCAAACGCTTTGACCAACAACAAAGACGGTTTCTCAACTTTGTTGGCTGTTGTTGCTCCTAACTTGATGGTTAAACCAGCTACTATCTTGTTCAACAAAGTAACAATCAAAGGCGCAAAACAAGCAGTTCAAATGTTTGGCCCAGCACAACGTGCAGTTGCTATGGCGGTTGCTGATTCAGTAGAAGACGGCACAATCCCTGCTGACGAAGCTGATGATTTGTTCATTTCTGTTGGCGTATTCATCCACTGGTTGGCTGAAGACGATGCAAAAATCGAAGAATACAACTACAAAGCAACTAAAGAAGCTATCGAACGCGCTGTAGCGGGTTCACCAACTGCTGCTGAAGTTGTTGCTGCTAAAAAAGAAGCAAAACACCCATTCGCTGCTAACAACGTATAAGTTTTAGCCTCGACGGTTGTCGAAAATACCCCAGTTTGCTGGG
>JBJSYX010000430.1:0-7202 GCA_046090005.1 Methylomonas sp.
GAGGGCGTTAAAAACGGTGAAGCATCGTTGGCGCAGTTGATGATTAGCCATCCGAATTTGACTGGGATGCAGATGGATCAAATCACCCGTTTTGTCAGAAAATCGCATTTTATCGACCAGTTAAAAGTCAGCTTTAACAACAAACCAGTGTTAAACGCCAAAATCGACATTGCGATCAGCGCCGATCCTAACTTCCGTTTTTACTTCGTCCCCGATAAAGCCGGTGAATTAAAAGCCGAGTTCACTGACATTTCTTGTGAATCGCCAATTAGCCGCGATGCTTGTAAAAAAGGCAGTAGCTATACCCAAAGCTATACCGTCACGCCTTAATCGCTAAGTCCAAACCATCGCCGTTAAGTTTTTAGCGGCGATTTAATGAAAATAAATCCCCAACATCCCTTGATAAGGATCACTAACGCCCTGCGCGGTAGCGATTTGCATACCTAAACCCAATTGCCAATCTTTAGCCACCGGATACAGCAACTTAAAAGTCGCTGAGCTTAAACCATTACTGCCAGACAAATAATCACTATTCAGCCTAAGCCCCGCAACTAACGGCAATTCCAAATTAAAATGCAATCCAGCGCTTTGAAAGCCAGCCAGCGCGGCATTGCCGTAATAACTACCCACATCAAAATCAGCATCCCATTGCTCAAAATGCTGCTGAAATTCTAAATAGCTATAGTTGATAAAGCTTGTACCCTGCGCGAAAAAACCAGCGCCAGCATGACTACCGACAACAAGCCGCCCCAGCTCGTATTGCCAATGTTTTTCAACATTCAACAAAGCATCAGGCTGGAAAAGCCAAGTTTGTGCGCCGTAGAATTGGGCATTGAGTAAGCTAAAGCCGAGATTCCAATCATGGCTAAAACCATAATCCAGCGTTGAATTGGATAAGCCCGATAAACCGGAAAGATTAAATTCTTGGTCGATTGCCAAGTGATCAGTAGCCGTTAAATCAATCTCCGGCAAATTGCGAATGTGAGGTTTTAGCTGTTTTTTGCTGGGGGTGGCGGCTGCATGAGATTGACCACCGATTAAAATCAAGCCGCTACAAAGCCCAATAGTCAGCAAGTTTAAGACTGGTTGAATGTAAAGTCTCGGCGATTTCAGATAAAATCCTTGAATTAGTTAAAGTTATGGAGTGTTGGGTGAGTATTCTAACCATTCTTGAGTTTCCCGATAAACGTCTTAGAACTGTTGCCAAAAAAGTCGATAAAGTCGATGCAGACATTCAGCAATTGGTCGATGACATGCTGGAAACCATGTATTCGGCAAAAGGTGTGGGCTTGGCGGCGACGCAGGTCAATGTCCACAAGCAAGTGATTGTGATGGACATTAGCGAGGAGAAAAACCAACCGCTGTGTTTAATCAATCCTGAAATTATTTCAAAAGAGGGCGAAGAACAAGGCGATGAAGGTTGTTTGTCGGTGCCTGGTTTTTTTGAGCCGGTAACCCGCGCCGCCAATATTAAAGTCAGCGCTTTAAATCGTGACGGCCACCACTTTCAATTAGAAGCCAGTGATTTGTTGGCGGTGTGTATTCAGCATGAAATGGACCATTTACAGGGGCATTTATTTGTTGATTACTTGTCGGCTTTTAAACGCAACCGGATTAAAGCCAAGCTGGAAAAAATCCATAAATCTCAAAGCCGCTAAGGACATATCATGAAAATCGTTTTTGCCGGCACGCCTGATTTTGCCGTACCGACCTTACAGGCTTTGCTGGATTCAGAGCATCAAATCTGCGGGGTTTACACTCAACCCGACCGTCCTGCGGGACGTGGCCGCAAGCTCACACCCAGCCCAGTTAAAACTTTGGCGGTATCGGCCAATCTGCCAGTTTTTCAACCGGAAAACTTTAAACAAGCCGGCGCTTTAGAACAATTAGCAGCGCTGGAGCCGGATTTAATAGTGGTCATTGCTTATGGCTTGATTTTGCCGCAAGCGGTGTTGGATATTCCCAAATTCGGTAGCATTAACGTTCATGGCTCTTTATTACCGCGTTGGCGCGGTGCGGCACCGATTCATCGCGCAGTGATGGCCGGTGATGAGAAAACTGGCATTACGATTATGAAGGTGGTGAAAAAACTCGATGCTGGCGACATGCTGTATAAAATCGAATGCCCGATTGGGCCACATTCCACTTCTAGCGAACTCCACGACCAATTAGCTGAGATTGGCGCTCAAGGTTTAATTCAAGTTGTTCATCAAATCGAACAAGGCACGCTGACTGCCGAACCGCAAGACGAAGCTTTAGTGACTTATGCTCACAAATTGGAAAAAAACGAAGCGGTGCTGGATTGGCAAAAATCAGCGCTGGAATTAGATCGTCAAGTGCGTGGTTTAAATGCTTGGCCGGTGGCGCAAACGTTGTATCAAGGTGAAGTGTTACGGGTTTGGCGTAGTGAAGTGATTGAAGGTGAAAGCAAATTGCCAGTTGGCACAATTAGCTGCCAACAACATGCGCTGGATGTGGCAACGGGTCAAGGCATTTTGCGTTTGCTGGAAGTGCAATTACCGGGTGGCAAACGCATTGCTGGTAAAGATTTTCTCAATGCCCATCAAGCCGATAATTTAAGGTTAGGTCTATGAATTTACGTCGCTGCGCGGCACAGGTTTTGTCGCGAGTGTTGAGCGATGGCCAATCATTAACCGCCGCTTTAGATTCGGCACTACCGAAAATTCCCGATCCTAAAGACCGCGCGTTTGTGCAAGCCTTATGCTACGGAGTGATTCGCCATTATTTTGATTTGGAGTTTTTGTTAAGTCAGTTGCTAACGAAGCCGCTCAAACAAAAAGACAACGACATCAAAGCTTTGTTATTAGTCGGTTTGTATCAGCTACAACAAATGCGGGTGAAATCCCATGCCGCTGTTTCCGAAACAGTAGCAGCCGCTAAACATAAAGTTTGGGCGAAATCTTTAGTCAATGGCGTGCTTAGACAATATTTGCGCGATGCCGACAGTTTAGAAGCGACTTGCGCTGCCCATCATCAAACTCATCACAACCATCCAGAATGGATGATGAAGTTGATTCAACAAGCCTGGCCAGAACACACCGAAGCGATTTTTAGCGCCAACGACCAAGCGCCACCGATGAGCTTGCGGGTTAATTTGCATAGAACCAGCCGCTCAGATTATATGGCATCGTTACAAGCCGAAGGTATTGATGCTGAGCGTTTTGCGGCTTGCGATAGCGCGATCACTTTGCCGCAAGCAGTCAGCGTTGACAGCTTGCCGGATTTTCATGACGGCTTAGTGTCGGTGCAAGATTTAGCCGCGCAGCTGGCCGCACAATTGCTGGACGCGCAAGCTAATCAATCGGTGTTGGATATGTGCGCGGCTCCCGGTGGCAAAACTGCCGCAATTTTAGAGCGTCAGCCTGATTTAAAAAGCTTGTTGGCGATTGATGTCGATAGCCAACGTTTGGAACGAGTCAGACAAAATTTACAGCGCCTACAATTATCAGCAGAAACCTTGGTTGCCGACGCTTCTCAGCCACAAAACTGGGCAAAAGGTCGGCAATTTGAACGGATTTTGCTCGATGCGCCCTGCTCTGGCTTGGGCGTGATTCGTCGTCATCCTGACATCAAATTACTGCGCCGCGAAACGGATATTGCTGCATTGCAAAGCCTACAAGCACAGATTTTAGAGGCTGCTTGGTCGCTACTCACGGTTGATGGCATTTTGCTTTACGCCACCTGTTCCATCTTGAAACAAGAGAACGAACAGCAAATTGCGGCGTTTTTAGCCCTTCATGCCGATGCGGTTGAAATCAAAATCGAGGCGGATTGGGGCATCGCTAGACCCTACGGCAGACAAATCATCACCGGTCAACAGCAGATGGATGGCTTTTACTATGCCAAACTTCGCAAAACCGCTTAGGCTGGGCTTGTTGTTATGGCTGGTTTTATTACCAGCTTTGAGTTTTGCTAATCCAGCCAGCACAGAAGTTCGCCATGCTGAGTTGATTGATCATCACGATGGTTATCAAATTGAAACCCAAATTGATTACCAACTGAGTGCAACCGCCAAAGAAGCCTTAGATAAAGGTATTCCTCTAACATGGGATGTCTATTTGGAAATTCGCCGCCCAGGGTTTTTATGGGGGCCAACCCTTTACAAAGACAAACTCCGCTATACCCTGCAATATCACGCATTATTAAAACAATATGCCGTTAAAGACCCGCGCGGTAATTCGGAAATGTTTTTAAGCTTAACCGCAGCGCTGAATTTCATGTCGCTGCCGCACCCGATTAGCGTCATTGATTACCAATTGCTCGAATCAGGCAAACGCTATCAATTAGCGGTACGCAGCAAGTTTAACCGCGAACAACTCCCCGTCCCCTTGCGTCCATTTGCTTATCTGGATTCACGGTGGTTTCTGTCTAGCTCTTGGTTTTTATGGCCTATTCAAAAATAAAACTCCCTGCCAGTGTTTCAATTCTGTTGCTATTTGGCTTTGTGTTGTTATCGCTACAGTTGATGAGTAGCGCCACCCAAGAATCATCGGAATTAGGCGAACTGTATTCATGGTTGTTGGTCATCAACACCTTAGGCTCAATTATTCTGCTGGGCTTGGTGGCCGTTAATGCTTATTCATTAGTTCGCGAACTAAAAAAGAAGGAAGCCGGTTCCAAGTTAACTACCCGCATGATTTCACTGTTTGTGTTATTGGCTTTAGCACCAGCGGCGATTGTGTTTTATTTTTCGGTGCAGTTTTTACATCAAGGCATCGATAGCTGGTTCAACGTCGAAATCGACCGAGCAATGGATGATGCCTTAGAGCTGAGTCAATCATCATTGGCACAACGGATGAATTGGCATATCAAACAAACGCGGCAAATTGCCGGTAAATTAAATAACCAATCGGAAACCTCGATTGCCTTGGAAATCGGCAATTTATGGCGTGATTCGGAAGCGATGGAAATCGCGGTATTTTCAAGCCAAGGCCATATCGTCGCTTCAAGTAGTGCCAACCCTAGCGATATTTTGCCGCATCTACCCGATGAACAAGTCTGGTTGCAATTACGCCAAAACAAAGAATATTACGCTTACGACGCCAGTGATACTGACCAAATGGTGGCGAGGGTTATCGAACCTATCGAGGGTGACCAATCGCGTTTTGTACAGGTGTTATATCCAGTGCCGGTGCGGGTAACTGATTTAGCCGATTCAATCGAATTTGCTTTTATCCGCTATCAGGAAATGACTTATCTACGCGATTCATTGAAAACCAGTTTTTCATTGATTCTGTTACTGGTGCTGCTATTAAGTTTATTAGCAGCGATTTGGGTGGCGTTTATCAGCATTCGGAATATCGTCGCGCCAGTTAAGGATTTGGTAAAAGGCACCCAAGCGGTCGCCAGCGGTGATTATCAACAACAATTGCCGATTACTAATCAAGACGATTTAGGTTTTTTGGTGGAATCGTTTAACCAAATGACCAAGCGTATTGCCCGTTCTCGTGATGAAACGCGAATTGCCGGACTTGAGGTCGAGAATCAAAGGGCTTATCTGGAAACCATTCTGGCTAATTTGACTGCAGGGGTCATCAGTTTTGATGGCAATTTTTATATCCGTACCGCCAATCAAGCCGCTTATCGAATTTTGCATATTCCAGTCAGCCATTTTGTCGGTCAAACGCTACTAACGCTCTCGATCAAACATGCGGAATTGGCAGACATTTTGATTGCGATGCAAGGCCTGCTGGAACAAGCCGATGATATTTGGGAGCAGCGAATTGTGTTTTTAGGCCCCAATGGTCGCCAAGAGTTGTTATGTCGTGGCACACCTTTGTTCTCGCAAGATGGCAAACGGGTCGGTGCGGTAGTGGTGTTTGATGATGTGACCGATTTGATTCAGGCACAAAAAAATGCGGCCTGGGGTGAAGTAGCGCGACGCTTGGCACATGAAATTAAAAACCCACTGACACCGATTCAATTATCTGCTGAGCGTTTACAACATAAACTTGCTAAAGAACTTCCTGATACTTCCGCTGAATTTTTGCAGCGCGGCACTCGCACAATTGTTCAGCAAGTAGAAGCGATGAAGCGTATGGTCGATGATTTTGCTGAATATGCTAAACCGTCGAAAAAACACGTTGAGCGCATTAATTTATTAGATTTAATACAGGAAGTATTAGCACTGTATATGCAATCGGGCGTTGTGTTTAAAACCGCATTTAGTAGCCATAGGGCGATTGTCGAGGTTGACCCTGTCAGCATTCGCCAAGTACTACATAATTTGATTAAAAACGCTTTAGAGGCTACCAGCGAGAAATGCCAGATTGAAATTAAAGTCAGCAATGTGATTCGTAATAATGTCGAATATCTTGAATTAGGTATGTATGACAATGGTAGCGGCTTGAATGCCGAGCAAATCGAAACCATTTTTGAGCCTTACGTGACTAGCAAAACCAAAGGTACTGGACTGGGACTGGCGATTGTCAAAAAGATTATCGAGGAACACGGCGGCGCGATTTGGGTGGATACATCATATAATGATGGTGCTGGCTTTGTGATTCAGCTGCCAGTTTTTGAATTAGGGAAAAAACCATGAATAAGCAAGCACCTTACATTTTAGTTGTCGATGATGAACAGGACATTCGTCAATTAGTTTCAGAAATTCTCGAAGATGAGGGTTATGAGGTCGCGATGGCAGAAAATGCCACCGAAGCTCGAAAACTCAAGCAACAGCGTATGCCAAATTTAATCTTGCTGGATATTTGGATGCCGGATTGCGATGGGATTACTTTATTGCGGGAATGGGTGGCAGACGATGCACCGATGTGTCCAGTGATTATGATGTCGGGGCATGGTTCGGTGGAATCGGCAGTCGAAGCGACTCGATTGGGAGCTTATGATTTTCTGGAAAAACCGTTATCACTGGCAAAACTGCTGCTGATTGTGGAGCGTGCGCTAGAAACCAGCTCGTTACAGCGTGAAAATGCCGGTTTAAAACAACAGTTAATGATAGGTGTTGATCCTATCGGTAAAAGTGCTGTAATCGAACGCACTAAAGATAAGTTAAAACGCTTGGCACAACACGATGCTCGGGTGCTGTTTGTTGGCGAGGCGGGTGTGGGTAAAGAAATGTTTGCCCGTTATTTGCATAACAACAGCCCTCGTCGCGAAGGTCCATTTATTGATGTCTCGGTAGGTAGTATTTCGCCTGAAAATGCTGCAGTCGAGTTTTTTGG
>JBJSYX010000431.1:0-2886 GCA_046090005.1 Methylomonas sp.
GAGTACAAGTAAATGTGATATCCCGAATCAGTTGACGTCATAATATTACATTCGAAACCGCCCTCGATCGCCATTTTATCTTGCCTACACTCACCGAGTAGGCCCTGCGAGCCTGACTTGGACTGTCCAGTCTCACGAATGTGGACCGGGATGACGCAGACAAATCTCACATAAATGGACCGGGTATGAGGGGTTAAAATCTCACATACTTGGACCGGTTTATCACTTATTAGTAAGTATATAAAATCCACCTGAACTCTGTGCAATAATTTCCTCAAAATAGGGAGGTTGCATGGGTCGAAAAAAGAAATCGCTTTTGGAGAGAATCAGGATGGATAGAAAGATTGTTGAATATTTCAGAGAGGGGCAGTCCGCCTCCCAGATTTCAAAAAAATTAAGTAAGGGCAAAGGCTATGTCATAAAAGTCAGGGATCTGGCTGTGGAGTACGGTTTCATCGAATTAATCAGCGCCGACCCTAAAATATTTCGAGGCACTGCCCGCATATTACCTAATTTCCCAGAGGCATTATTTCCAATTCAAGATTTACGAAGGGAGAAGATTTCAGAGACCGATAATTTTTTAAATCCGCACAGGAGCTGGATTTCAGAGAGGATGTCGATGGGGTGGTCACGACAAACGGTCTTTGAAGAGCTACCCGTATCAGTGCCACGAGCTAGTTTTTACAGATACATTGAGCGGCAAAATTTGCAAACAGATCGAATCTTACGATCCTCACCGGAAATTATTCATGGCCCCGGCGAATGTTTACAAGTTGATTGGGCTAAGGTTGGCGAAGTGGAGGAGAGTGGCCGCAAACGAACGCTGTGGGCCTTTATCGGAGTTTTAGGGCATAGTCGCTACACTATGGTTAGATTGATGTTCAAGTGTGACTATGGGGCCACTGTGGCGGCCCTACAGTCAATGTTTTTTGAGATGGAGGGATGTCCTAAAAAAATCACCTCAGATAATCCAAAAGTTTTTGTGACTGAGGCATCTCGCCATGAGCCCGTTCTCAATGCGGGTTACGAGCGATTTGCCTCCCGCTCTGGATTTACAATCGAAGCCTTGCCGCCAGCGGATCCTAAAAAGAAAGGTAAGGTTGAGCGCAGTGTCCAGCTGGTTCGACGTCTTTTTGAATCATTTGATATGCAGCAATTTAATATGGAAAATGCTCAAGCCCATATGGATAGAAAACTCCACATGGCCAATGATCGAAAGCATGGCACGCACGGAGACAAGCCATCACGATTGTTTTTGGAAGTTGAAAAAGCTCAATTGAAGCCACTGCCAGAGCTTCCTTATGATACAGAAACAATTTTTATTGCAAAAGTTCGCCAAGATGGCTTTGTCCGATTTTTAAACAAATATTATAGAGTAGATCAGCGCCTCCGAGGCCAAGATGCTGTGGTTATTGGCAATGAAAAAACAATTTCTATTTATTGTTCTGGTCGACTCTTGGAAGTTTACGACAAAATTACGAATCCCCAGCAAAGACAGTCCAGTAAAGATCATTACCAGGAATCCTGGGAGCGGGATCTACAGAACAATGAACATTATGTAAAAAGAGCAGAGTCCATTGGTCCCAATGTCGCAAGATTAGTTGCGGTCATCATCGCTCGGGGTGAAGGCTTTTTGGATACTCGAGTGATCTGGGGAATATTGACCCTGGATAAGAAGTACCATTCTGTTGATATCGACAAGGCTTGCGAATCAGCTATGGAGCTTGGCCAGATCAATTTAAAGACCGTTCATACTTTCTTAAAAATGGTTCCGAAACAAAAATCACCACCCGAACAATATTCAACAACTGGTGGCAAGTTTACCCGTCCGATGAGTGAGTACAAGGCTCACTTGCGACTGGTAAAATCAGCCACCCAATAAAGGAGACAAAATGCAATTATTAACAATAAAGGATCAGTTGAAAAACCTGAGACTTCCATCTGCGGCTGACAACTTGGAGTCTATCTTGTCAGAACGAAAATTGAAAGTTGATATCAGCTGGTTGAGCAAGCTACTGGAAACCGAACTAAATGCAAGAAAGGAGAATGCCATCGAGCGAAGAATCAGGCGAGCAACCTTTCCTGAACGCCGCACCCTGGAGCAATTTGATTGGTCTTTTAACAAAAAGATAGATCAAGATAAAATCATGAATCTTAGTTCATGTAAATTTATTGAACAAAATGAAATTGCATTGTTCTTAGGATCACCTGGAACCGGCAAAACTCATTGTGCAATAGCCATTGGAATGCAAGCTGCAAACCTGGGTTATTCTGTCTTTTGCAGCAGTGTGAAAAGACTTTCTTCGCGAATACGAGTAGCAAGAGAGCGAAATACTTTGGATCAACTATTAAAACAAATATTATCGTCTAAATTATGGATCCTAGATGACTGGGGTGTCGTCACTATGCCCAGAGATGTCAGTGAAGAATTTTTTGATCTCTTTGATCGACGCAAATCAAGCTCAGCAATGATTTTGACAAGTAATCGAGATGTTGAAGAGTGGCCGCAGGTATTTAGTGATCCAATACTCGCCAATGCTGCAATCGATAGAATGTTCGAACATGCAAATATTATCATCTTCCAGGGAGAAAGTTACCGAATGAAAGGACGAATAATGTTGCCCGACATTGACAACGAAAAGTTAACAGAATAAATCACCCCAAATCAGGCGGTCCCGATATGTGAGACTGACCCGGTCCAAGTATGTGAGACTGAACAGTGAAATTACTATTGTACGCATTCTCAACGGAAAAACAGCTCTGGGCATTGAACGCTTAGAACTCATTCTGAAACTTCTAGGAACCGATTTTTTTCAATTTGTGCAGGAGCTGAGCATAGCCACAGAAGTTCACCTTGAACAACTGACAGAGGCCCAAGAAAAAATC
>JBJSYX010000432.1:0-2991 GCA_046090005.1 Methylomonas sp.
GTAGCGAAGAAAAATGCCAACGCTGTCTGGCTTTAGGCGCTGATGCCGCCATTAACTATAAACAGGATGATTTTGTCGCTGTGATAAAACAGCTAACCGCACAACAAGGCGTCAACCTAATCCTCGACATCGTCGGTGGCGATTATTTTCCGCGTAATCTTAAATGCCTCGCCTTGGAAGGTCGTCTGGTACAAATTGCGATTCAAAATGGCAACACCAGCGAAATTAATTTATGGTCGGTGATGGCGAAACGACTAACCATCACCGGCTCGACCTTACGTGGTCGTGATGATCATTTTAAAGGCCAAATTGCCCAGCAATTGCGGCAACAAGTTTGGCCTTTATTAGAAAATGGCAGCATCAAACCTATCATCGACTCGGTTTTTCCCTTGGCGTCAGCCGAACAAGCCCATCAACGTTTAATCAGCGGCCAACATTTTGGCAAAATTATTTTGGAGATTTAAAACATGAGCTACAGCACCTTAATCAGCGCCAGCGAACTCGCCAAGCACCTAAATAATCCGAACTGGATTATCTTCGACTGCCGCTTTTCATTAGCCGACACTGAAGCCGGACACCGCGCTTATCGCCAAGGCCATATCGAAGGCGCTCGTTATGCTGACTTAAACAAAGATTTATCGTCAGCAGTCAAAAGCTACACTGGTCGCCATCCTTTACCAAACTTTGCTGAATTAGCCGATAAACTCGGCGCATGGGGCGTGAATAATCGCAGTCAAATCGTGGTGTACGACGATGCCAGCGGTGCTTTTGCAGGCCGAATGTGGTGGTTATTGCGTTGCATGGGACACACGCAAGTTGCTGTATTAGACGGCGGCATTAAACATTGGCAAAAACTCGGCTTGCCACAAACCACCGTGTTACCCAAAATCAGCGCCAGCCAATTTCGTAGTTACCTCGATAATCAACAATGGCTCAGCGCCCAACAAGTTGAAAACGGCTTGGCCAGCCGCAGCCTCACTGTAATCGATGCCCGCACCTCCGAACGTTTTAACGGCTTACAAGAACCAATAGATCCAATTGCCGGCCATATTCCCAAAGCCATCAACCGCCCATTCCAGCTTAACCTTGATGCCCAAGGTTTATTTTTGCCGGTTGCACAATTACGCCAGCAATTTAGCGACTTAACCGCTAACCGCCCTGCCGACCAAATTGTCCACATGTGTGGTTCAGGGGTCACGGGTTGTCATAATTTATTAGCGATGGAAATAGCAGGATTAAGCGGTTCAAAACTCTATGCTGGCTCGTGGAGTGAATGGATTGTGAATCCAAATCGCGAAGTTGCAGGGGGTTAAAATCGCGAATAGGCAGTTACCAATAACAGCGTGGCTGGATTGCGTTTTTAATCAAGCCACCATTTGCCGCAAACTTTGCTGCATAGCCGCCTTAAAAGCGACATCCTGTGCTAACAGTTTATAAAGCTCCAACTCTGTCCGACGCTGTTTTAGCATTACCTCATTAAAGATGGTTTCAAACGCTAGATCACGATGATGCGGATCGGGGTTGTTTTGATATTTTTCCTGAAAATCAGGATGGGCTTTAATGCCATCAGCAAAACTGATCAACTTAATTTTTTGTTGTTCCGGCGTTGCACTCCAGCCCTGAAACCAGCGCTCGTTAAAAGTGCGAATGATTTCATCCAACGGATCGAATTCCCCACCACCGCCATGCGCTGCTCGCAGATTAGGGTTTGTCGGCTCCAGTTCGGCTTCACTGCTATCCAAGTCAATGCTGTGATTGAGTTTAACGCGCTCCAAACCGTATGAAGACAAATCCACCGATTCCAATAACGCATCGAATTGACTTGAAATCGGGTCTTTGACGATCAGTTTAGGAATCAAAAACTTCAAGAACCAGAATAATTTTTCCCACGCTAAAATTTCAAACGGCATAATCGCGGCCATTTGTCCGTAAATTTTGACGAATTGTTTCGCTTTAATCTTGAAATCGGCCTTAGCTAATTCATCCAGTGCCAAGTCATGATTAAATCGATCGGCCGCCGTATCGATCAGCGGGCTAAGTTGCTGGGCATCGGCATGACTGAAATACAATTCAACAAACTGCTCAACCTCAAACCATTCATAAACCGCCACCTCGTCCAGTGCGTCTTTTAACTCATGCAAGACATTGACATCCGTGGCTTCTGACAAGCGCGTGGCGGTATAAAACGGATCGAAGGCGGCTTTAATGTCGTCCACCGAATTAAAGAAATCCAAGATAAACAAATCTTCGGTTTTCTTGCCCCACTTGGGTGCTGCTCGGTTCAAGCGCGACAAGGCTTGCACCGCCAGCACAAATTGCAGCTTCTTATCAACATACATCGCGCACAGCTTGGGTTGGTCGAATCCGGTCAAGTATTTGTTAGCCACAATCAGCAAGCGGTACAAATCTTCATTCACACCGTTAGGTTTTGCTTCACCGATAAAATTTTTATCAAACATTTCTGCGGTACCTTTTTCAGCAAAACCATTGATCTGCGCTTCGCTGTACTCGATGCCATCCACTTCTTTAGTGCCGGAAAAGGCAATGGCTACCTTGAACGGATTGCCGCGATCCTTCAATAACTGGCTAATCGCCCGGTAATAACGAATGGCCGCCTCGATGTTCTGGGTAATCACCATGCCCTTGGCTTTGCCTTTCAGCTTTTTGCTGTTGACCACCTGCGGAATGAAATGGTCGAGCATGATTTCCGCTTTCACGGCAATGGTCTGCTGGTGGCGCTCGACATAGGCGCGCAGCTTTTTCTGCGCCTTGGCAGTGTCGAACAGCGGATTATCCGTGATGGATTTCTGGATCTCGTAATAGCTTTTATAGGTGGTGTAATTGGCCAGCACGTCCAGGATAAAGCCTTCCTCGATCGCTTGTTTCATGGAATACAAATGAAACGGTTCGTAACTGCCATCCGCTTGTTTAACGCCGAACTTCTCCAAGGTAGTGTTTTTCGGCGTCGCGGTAAAGGCTAAATACGAAGCA
>JBJSYX010000433.1:0-2517 GCA_046090005.1 Methylomonas sp.
CGGCAAACCCAAAACCGTGAATTAATCCAAAACCAAAGGTGAGCCAATGCCGACCTTTGGGCTGATCACCGCGAATAATATTTTCGATACCCACATAAATAATGGTCGCGGCAATTAATGGTTCGACGACGCTACTGGGAATATCGAGCAGATTTAATCCGGCTGCTGCCAAGGTAATTGAATGCGCTATGGTGAAAAAAGTGATGATTTTCAGCGCGGGGCCAACTTTGTGAGTCACTGCAAGCAAAGCAAACAAGAACAGCAAATGATCATAGCCAGTCAAAATATGTTCGATGCCTAATTTAAAGAAATCACCAAATGTCGATGACATCTCAGTTTGACTACAATCATTACTAAGTTGAACGCTGATTTGGTCATCTTGCTTGGTCAACATTTTTTCGGCGATTGTTTTTTCATCGGCGGCTTTGATCACCAAAAACTGTTGATGACCATCAGGCAACAAGCTCAAAAATTTGGATTGCAAAACTAACTGCTGTTTTGGAATCGCCGAATAAACCAGTTCAACATGAGCGTTGTTTTGGTCGTCGTAGCTAACGCTACCGGCTTGACTGGGTGACAGTTGATTACCATCGAGATTGACGCTGAGTTGTTCTGCCAACAGTTGTGCGATTTTCGGTTTAGCGGCTTCGCGCTCAGCATCATTCACTTCGGCATCTAAATCAGCATCCATCGGTGTAAACGCTTCAATGTCCTGAACCGCAAAGGTGGTTTTAATTTGAATCTGGTTAGCTTGGATAGAGGCATCCAGCGAGCTTAAGCCCGGTGGATGGGCCAAAGCCCAACCACTTTGTAGCATCATTCCAACCAGTAATAATCGCCAATTAAGGTTTTTCATGAATTGATACCTTAGAAATTGACGGTGATAGTGCCACGAACCATGCGCGGTTCGACGGGGTGTTTCATTAGGCCATCTTGTCCTTGTGTATCAAGATTGCCGTATTTGTAAGCGTAGGCATAGGCAATATCGTTACTTTGTGAACCTAAGATATTGAAAATATCGATTTCAAATTTGTACTGTTTAACTTTATAACCCGCACCTAAGTTAACAATATTGGTATCACCCGCCCAAAAACTACCTGCCTCGTTCAAAGGCACACTGCCAAAATGTCTGAAACGTAAAGTACCGAATAAACCATTAGGTGCCACCACTGTAGCGCCTGTGCTGACTACCCGACCAACCGAGTTGGGTACAAAATTACCGGTTTCAGCATAACGTGCTGTAGTCAACGCGTAGTCGGCATCTAATGTCAGCCAATCGGTTGGTTTGTAGTAGTTACTTAATTCAATACCGTAACGGTGTGATTTACCGGTAATATCGGTTGTACCCTCATCACCGACAAACACCAGTTCATGACTTGATTCCAACCACCAAAGCGCAAAAGTGCTATTTAAGCCTGGAATAAAGTTACTACGAATACCGGCCTCACCGCCACGAGACCAAGCAGCCGGTGAAGTTCTAGCTAAAGACATACCACCATCATTTACAGCAGGAGTTCCATCACTAGGATTTAACTGTAAGGTTGTGCCTCTGGCATCATTTGAATGATAACCATAACCGATATTGGCAAAATATTCTGTGTCGTACCAAGGACCTACAACTAACCCTAGTTTTGGGCTTACCATCGCTTTACTTCGATTACCGGAATTGGCAATATTGATATTGGGGTCGTGAAGCTTGTTATCCAATACCTCAACAGCGTTATTAATGAAATCACCACGCAAACCTGCAATAGTTCTGACTTTATCGTGCCAATGCGTTGTGTTCTTAAAATAAGTACCTACGGTGGTAACTCCAACATTACTGTTGCTAACAGTGTTTAAAACCTGTCTGGATTGGGTTTCATAAAGTCCTAAACCCATAATTTGATCATTACGGAATTGCAGTCCCACACTGTTATCCATTTCAAAGCCGAACAATTTGTTGTATCGAGTATGTTCAACTTGGCCGCCAGTTTGGACTCGGCGCTCGGTTTGTAGAATCTGATCACCGCCTGATCCACGGGTAAAACCGCTGAAATTAGAATACAAGTTCAAATCGGTATAAAGGGTGTAAATATTGGCGGTGTTTTTCCAGTTACCCCCTTGATTCCAGAAATCAGCCGACATACTGTAACGATTACTTTTACCACCATCGGTTGGATCCATACTGCCATACAAACCCAGCGCCCCACTATCAATAGCCGCTTGAGGAATCTGGTTAGTCGCTATCCAGCTATTGGTGTAGGCTTTACCGTTAACCGACATCCCCCAGTTACCTTTGTCTAGGGTATAGCGCAACATGCCATTGAATTTTTTTGAATCTTCCGGCACCTGCCATACACCGTTGTACAGATTAAACTCACCGGCATACAACAAATCACCTTCACCGACTTTCTGCGAATTGGCGACCAATGTTCGATAGTAATCAAAAGAACCTGCAGTAAATTTCAGAATCCCTTCGTCGAGTTTTTTCACACTGGACATTTTCGCGTAACCCGCCGCTGAAAAGTCGCCGAC
>JBJSYX010000434.1:0-5810 GCA_046090005.1 Methylomonas sp.
AATTTCAGCAACCCCGCATGAGACATTGGGATCGTGGTTACAACCTGATGCCGCGGCACCCATATTAGGTTTGCTGCTGATTTCGGCAATTTGCACACCCAAAGTTGGATTAGGAATTGCGCCAGCGCTTATTACCTCGGCTTGAGCTTGATCGATGTTGTATTGCGCAGCAATCA
The DNA here is from genome assembly GCA_046090005.1 of Methylomonas sp. Taxonomy (GTDB): domain Bacteria; phylum Pseudomonadota; class Gammaproteobacteria; order Methylococcales; family Methylomonadaceae; genus Methylomonas. The sequence continues at coordinate 177 of JBJSYX010000434.1, forward strand.
AATCCAGATTGCTTTGATAGAACATCGCCAAAGCATCGTCTAAGGCAATTTCTAAATCTTGGGCGTAGGCGTTGATACTGTTGAATAGACTTAGCCATAATGCCATCGTCAAGACTTTAAATCGTTTATTTTCCATGCATAGATTTCAATGAGTTTGATATGACAATCATTTTTACAAGCAATTTTTAAGCCATTAAAAATATTCAGCATTTTGTAGGCTTTTGATGACAATTTCGTGACAAAAATCACTTTGAAATTGGTTCAAATCAACCAATTTATAAACCAGTTGGTTGATTTGATTTAGGTGTCTGTTGGCAAGTCAACATAGAAGCAATAGCTAATCAGCAGTATATAGGTAGCGAATCGCTATTGCAAAGCATTGAGAGAAGAGAATTTGAATCAGCTAAAACAAATTTGCTGGAAATAGCGCTCTAAATCAATCCGAATTGGCATGAAATAGACATGCAAGCCATTGGCTGCCGCTAATGCCATGACTTGATGGGCAAAATCGACATTCCATTGGTAATCGGGCTGAAAACTTTTGGGAAACTTAACTTTGTTTTTCACTTCCCAATAATTCATTGACGCTTTTGTGGTGATAGGGCTAATGCCGATATAGGTTTCTAAACCTTGCATTTGTTCGGCATAGATTTCAATCATTCGCGTATCGTAAAACGGCTGCGAGAAAAAACCACCCGCTCCCGCATCGACTTTACGCTGAATATAATCGCATTCGTCTTGCACGCCACTACGATGCGGATCAAAACCGGCATAGATATTCAGGGCAGGGTAGCGTTGACGCACGGCATGAATCAAATCAACAACATCGGTATTGTAATAGGCGCGTTTCAAACCTTCCGGTGGATCGCCAGTAACCAGTAACACGCTATCCAGTTGATAGTCATCGATAATCCGAAATAAATCACCGCTACCGAGTTTAAAATCAATCGCTCGAAAATGCGGCACAAAGCGATATTGGCGACGATCAACACGAGTCGCTAACTCCCAACTGCGGCTATCAAAGCGCTGAATGTCGGGCACATTGATGGTATTAATCCCCGAATCCAGCTGTTGTACAAACTGATATTGTTGGTCAAAAGCCTCTAAGCTTCTGGGCACAATTTCAAACGAGATATTCATCCGAAACACTTACTCCACTGTCACTGACTTAGCCAGATTACGCGGCTGATCAACATCAGTACCTTTCAATACCGCAACGTGGTAGGACAACAATTGCAGTGGAATGGTGTAAATAATTGGTGAGATGATTTCGTTAACGCTCGGCATTTTTTCTATCGTGACATTTTCATCATCTGAGTCAGCCAAGCTTTCATCCATAAACACAATTAACTGGCCACCACGGGCACTCACTTCCTGAATGTTGGATTTGAGTTTTTCCAACAAGCTGTTGTTAGGGGCAACGGTGACGACCGGCATTTCGGCATCAATCAAGGCTAAAGGTCCGTGTTTCAACTCACCAGCTGGATAGGCTTCGGCGTGAATATAGGAAATTTCCTTTAACTTCAATGCACCTTCCATCGCAATCGGGTAGTGAGTACCACGACCTAAAAACAGCGCATTATGCTTATCGGCAAAACGCTGTGACAAGGTTTCGATAGACGCATCCAGTTGCAAGGCTTTTTCGATATTACCTGGCAAGCTGAACAATTCAGAAACAATTTGCTGCTCCAAACTATCCGATAAAGCAAAGCGACGGCCAATTGCCATCACCAACATCAACAAAGCCACTAATTGCGTAGTGAACGCTTTGGTTGAAGCAACGCCAATTTCTGGACCGGCGCGAGTCATCAACACCAAATCCGACTCTCTGACCAATGAACTTTCTGGGGCATTACAGATGACTAAGGAGTGCTTAACGCCCAAGCGTTTGGCTTCTAATAAGGCCGCTAAAGTATCGGCGGTTTCACCCGATTGGGAAATGGTTACCACTAATGTGTCAGGGGAAATCACTGGGTTGCGATAACGAAATTCGCTGGCCACTTCAATAGAGCAGGGCACACGCGCCAATTCTTCAAACCAATAACGTGCGACTAAACCAGAATGGTAACTGGTGCCACAGGCCAAAATCAGCACCGATTTAATTTGGTCAAAAATCTCGGTGGCGTTGTGACCAAAACTGGTTTCTTGCAGGCGATGGTTAATGAAGCGACCTTCCAAGGTTTCTGATACCGCCCAGGGTTGCTCGTAAATTTCTTTGAGCATGTAGTGACGGTATTGGCCTTTGTCTACTGCGTCGGCTTTAAGCTGGCTTTCGGTGATGGGCCGTTCGACCAATTCGCCAGATTCATCAAAAATCTGCAAACTGTCGATTTTTATAATAGCAATATCGCCTTCTTTGAGAAATATAAAACGTTGCGTTACTGGCAGTAGGGCGGCAATATCGGAAGCGATGAAATACTCACCAATCCCGACTCCAATTACCAACGGACTACCTTTGCGGCAAGCGATTAAAGTATTTGGCTCTTCAGTATAAACTACACCCAATGCATAAGCGCCATGCAAGCTAGCGATGGTGGTTTTCACTGCGCTAAATAAGCTGTCCGAGGTTTTAAGTTGCTCAGCAATTTTATGAACGATAACTTCAGTATCGGTTTCAGAAGTAAATTCATAGCCTTCTGTTTTAAGCGACGAACGCAGTTGCTCGTGATTTTCGATAATGCCGTTATGCACCACAGCAACTTTATCGACACTGATATGAGGATGGGCATTGCGAGTGCTCGGTTTTCCATGGGTTGCCCAACGGGTGTGTGCAATGCCGATAGTCCCTTCGATAGGGTCTTCGGCAATTAACACTTCTAATCCTTTAACTTTACCTAATTCGCGTTTTCTAAAGATTTGTTGCTGATTAATGACCGCTAGACCAGCCGAATCATAACCGCGATATTCCAAGCGTTTTAAGCCTTCAATCAAAATAGGTACTACGTTACGCTGAGCAACGCCCGCCACAATCCCACACATGTTATTTCTCCTTTTTAACCGGCCGCTGCCAACTGGCAATAGTGACTTGTTTAGCTCGACTGAGGGTCAGTTGATCGACTGGCGTGTCTTTGGTAATCGTTGAACCAGCACCGATAGTAGCGTTCTTCCCAATCACCACCGGTGCAACCAATTGGCTGTCTGAACCGATAAAGGCGCCATCACCAATTATGGTTTTGAATTTGTTTACGCCATCGTAGTTACAGGTAATCGTACCAGCACCGATATTGACTTTGCTTCCGACTTCACTATCGCCGACATAACTTAGATGATTAATTTTGCTACCACTGGCAACCGTTGATTTCTTGATTTCGACGAAATTGCCGATATGAACATGATCAGCTAATTCTGTTTGGGGACGTAAGCGAGCATAGGGGCCAATACGACTATTTGCACCGACCACGGCATCTTCAATCAAGCTATTAGCTAAAATTTCAACGTGTTCAGCGATTGTGGCATTTTTGATAATGCAGTTAGCACCTATTTTGACGTTTGAACCGATGCGGTTTACGCCTTCAAAAATTACGTTAACATCAACGTCAATATCTTGCCCTAACTCAGCAAATTCACCTCTGACATCAATTCGATTGGGATCACGTAAGGTAACACCTTTTTCCATTAGGCTATATGCTTGCTGTTGCTGATAAACCCTTTCTAAATGCGCCAATTGATTACGATTATTGACCCCCAATACCTCATCTTGACTGCTGGCTTGGGTAGTTTTGATGCTTAAGCCATCTGCAACCGCCATTTCGATAATATCGGTCAGATAATATTCATTCTGGGCATTATTATTACTTAGTCTGCCAAGCCATTCGATTAATTGCTTACCTTTACAAGCGAGAATACCGGTGTTGCCTTCGTTAATTAGCAACTCACTAGGATTAGCATCTTTTTGTTCGACAATTTTAGTCACTGCTCCGTCAACATTTCTAACGATACGACCATAGCCAGTTGGGTCATCCAAAACGACTGTCAATAAAGCTAATGATTGTGAACTGACATCCTGCAACAGGGTTTGCAAGGTCTTTGATTTTAATAACGGCACATCACCATACAAAATTAAAACGGTATCAGCATCTTCTACATGATGAATGGCTTGTTGAACGGCGTGGCCAGTTCCCAACTGTTGTTTTTGCTCAATCCAAGTCGCATCAAAATGATTCAGCGTTTGTTTAACAGTTTCGCCGCCATGACCATAAATAATGAAAATCTTGTTGTTTTCTAGCTCTAAACTGGTGTCATAGACGTGATGCAACAAGGCTTTATTGGCAATTTCATGTAACACTTTAGAACGGCTAGAGCGCATCCGAGTGCCTTGTCCTGCTGCTAAAATAATTGTTTTTATTGACATTGCTATATTCCTTAAACAAAAAAGCCCGATAACGAAAACGTCATCGGGCTTATATTTTTACGGGTGTAATAAATTACGAACCACGTTTTCTCAGTCTTTCCAAGGTTCTTAACTGCATCACTGCTTCCGCCAATTCAGCTTGAGCAACAGCGTAATCATATTTACCTGATTTATCAGCCAGCATCTCTTCGGCCCTAGCTTTGGCTTGCAAAGCAGCGGCTTCATCAATGTCTTTGGCTCTAATTGCAGTGTCTGCCAAAACAGTCACAACATCAGGTTGAACCTCTAAAAGTCCACCTGACACGTAATAGGCCAAGCTTTCTTTATCATTTAATTTAACTCGCACTTCACCAGGCTTCAGCTTGGTAATTAATGGCGCGTGCCGAGGTGCAATACCTACTTCACCTAATTCAGCAGGCGCAAATACCATTTCCGCCAGGCCTGAATAGACTTCTTGCTCGGCGCTGACGATGTCAACATGAATTGTCATTGCCATCTCGAAATTCTCCTGTGCTAATAAGCTTACATGCCTTTGGCTTTTTCAACGGCTTCGTCAATTGTACCGACCATGTAGAAGGCTTGCTCAGGAAGACTGTCGTAATCACCATTAATAATACCTTTGAAACCTGCAATCGTTTGTTTCAAAGAAACGTATTTGCCTGGTGAGCCAGTAAATACTTCAGCAACGAAGAAAGGCTGTGACAAGAACCGTTGAATTTTACGAGCTCTTGATACTGTCAATTTATCTTCTTCAGACAACTCGTCCATACCCAAAATCGCGATAATGTCACGCAATTCTTTATAGCGTTGCAAAATACCTTGAACTGAACGCGCTACATCGTAATGCTCTTGACCAATCACTAATGGATCAAGCTGACGACTGGTTGAATCCAATGGATCGATAGCGGGGTAGATACCTAACTCAGCAATTTGGCGTGATAATACAACGGTCGCATCTAAGTGAGCAAAAGTAGTCGCTGGCGATGGATCGGTTAAGTCATCCGCTGGTACGTAAACCGCTTGGATAGAAGTAATAGAACCCGTTTTGGTTGAAGTAATACGCTCTTGTAATACCCCCATCTCTTCAGCCAATGTAGGCTGATAACCTACCGCTGACGGCATACGACCCAATAACGCTGATACTTCAGTACCCGCCAAAGTGTAACGATAAATATTGTCAACGAAGAACAATACGTCACGACCTTCATCACGGAAAAATTCCGCCATAGTCAAACCAGTTAACGCTACACGTAAACGGTTTCCTGGTGGCTCATTCATCTGAC
>JBJSYX010000435.1:0-5354 GCA_046090005.1 Methylomonas sp.
ACACCTTGGCTGGTTGAAGCTTTTTTAATTTCGGCAATAATCTCTGGTTTGCCAGTTGACGCTTTGCTTTGTAAGGCTTGATAAAAACCGCGTGGACCTTGGACGGTGCCGGCTAATTCTTCTAGCAAACTCAAGGGTAAATTCGGCTTGCGACGCGCGACTTCTTCGGCTTTAGTGGCAAGAATTTTTTTTAAGATGTCAGGTGTGTCGGTCATAGCAGTCGCTGATAAATGAAAAGATGGCGCCATTATAGGCGATTGTTTTTAATGAAGTCCTGCAAGGCTTGGTTATCAAATGGCCAGTTTAATTGTTGCTGGCTGGCGCTGTGTAATAACACTGGAATCAACCTGCCATAAGCTTGCAGCAATTGCGGGTCTTCGATGATGTCTTGTTTGCTAAATGCCAAATCGGCATCGACCAGCAATTGTTCGGCGTCTTCGCATAAATGGCAGCCTTCGGTGCCGTATAAAAGGTAATCGCTCATCAATGTTTGGTGATTTTGTCTAAGTAGCCCATTACAAACGCCGAGGTGACCAAGGTTAAATGCAAAACCACATACCAGAGTAATTTGTCATTGTCAGTCGCGTTGATGTTCATGAAGATTTTCAGCAAATGAATTGATGAAATCGCCACGATAGACGTGGTGACTTTGGTTTTTAGTGAACCGTAATCATGAGTGCCGAGCCATTCGAGTTTTTCGGTGTTGCTTTCAATATCCATTCGCGAGACAAAATTCTCGTAGCCGCTAAACATCACAATCACGGTTAAATTGCCAACCAAGGTTAAATCGATAAAGGTCAACAATTTCAAAATAATGTCAGAATCGGGTAACGCCAGAATTTGCGGTATGAAATGGTATAGCTCTTGAAAGAATTTCACCGCCAATACCATTAACACCAAAGTCATACCTAAATAAATCGGTGCCATGATCCAGCGGCTGGCGTACATGCTGCGTTCTAAAAGATATTCGATTCTACGCATGGCTTAATCCTGCTTAATGATGCAAATGCGCTGCTAACCAACGTTCGGCAACTTCAAGCTTAATACCTTTGCGTTTGGCGTAATCCTGAAGCTGGTCTTGTTCGATTTTGCCGACATTGAAATATTGCGAGGCTGGATGAGCAAAATACCAACCGCTAACTGCCGCCGTTGGCAACATGGCAAAGTTTTCGGTCAATTCAATGCTGGTGTTGGCCGTGACATTCAGCAATTCAAATAACTTGGCTTTTTCAGTGTGATCTGGGCAAGCAGGGTAACCCGGTGCTGGGCGAATGCCTTGGTAGGCTTCGTCGATTAACGCAGCGTTGTCGTGGTTTTCATCTTCGGCATAGCCCCAATAATCGCGGCGCACAGCTTGGTGCATGTATTCGGCAAAGGCTTCCGCAAAACGGTCGGCCAAGGCTTTCAACATAATCGCGCTGTAATCGTCGTGGTCTTGTTCAAATTCTGCCAATTTGGTTTCGATACCAATCCCTGAGGTGACCGCAAAACCGCCTAGGTAATCAGCAACGCCACTATCAACTGGGGCAATGAAGTCGGATAAGCAATAGTTTGGACGGCCCGGTGCTTTGACGTTTTGCTGGCGCAGGTGATGCAACACTTCCAGTGGTTCGCTACGGCTGTCATCACGATAAACAATCACATCATCGCCTTGGCTATTGGCAGGGAAAAAGCCAATCACTGCTTTAGCGGTAATCCAGTTTTCATCAACGATTTGTTTGAGCATGGTTTGCGCGTCAGCAAACAATTTCACAGCTTCTTCGCCGACTACATGATCGGTCAAAATCGCTGGATAGCTGCCGGATAATTCCAAAGTTTGAAAGAATGGTGTCCAGTCGATGTAATCCACCAAACTAGCCAGCGGGAAATGGTCGATGACTTTGGTGCCTAAAAATTTAGGTTTTACCGGTTGGTGATCGGCATAGTTAAATTTATTGGCTCGGGCGGCTTCTAAATCATGTTGGGCAACTTTGGCATGGCGACCTTTGTGACGCTCACGCACGATTTCGTATTCGGCGCGGGTTTTTTCGATAAATTCAGCTTTTAAATCATCGCTTAATAATGAACTGACGACGCCAACGCTTCTGGAGGCATCAGTGACATACAGTGTTGGGCCGGCTTGATAGTTGGGTTCAATTTTAACAGCGGTGTGAGCGCGGGAAGTGGTTGCACCGCCGATCATCAATGGAACGCTAAAACCTTGGCGTTGCATTTCTTTGGCAACGTGAACCATTTCATCTAACGATGGGGTAATCAAACCGCTCAGACCAATCACATCGACTTTTTCGTCGCGGGCGGTTTTCAAAATAGTTTCTGCCGGCACCATCACGCCTAAATCAATCACTTCGTAGTTGTTGCATTGTAAAACCACGGCAACGATGTTTTTACCGATGTCGTGAACGTCGCCTTTGACGGTGGCCATTAACACTTTGCCGTTGGTTTTGCGTTCGCTGCCATCGACTTCGGCATCCATAAACGGCATTAAGTAGGCCACGGCTTTTTTCATTACCCGCGCCGACTTTACAACTTGTGGCAGGAACATTTTGCCTTCACCAAACAAGTCGCCTACCACGTTCATGCCATCCATTAATGGACCTTCAATAACGTGCAGCGGTTTTTCAGCTTCTAAGCGAGCGGCTTCGGTGTCTTCTTCAATATAGTCGGCGATGCCTTTGACTAACGCATGTTCCAAGCGTTTGTTGATTGGCCATTCGCGCCATTCTAAGGTTTCTTGTTTGGCGGTTTGCCCTGTGCCACGATATTTTTCGGCGATTTCTAATAGTCTTTCGGTGCCTTCTGGGGTGCGATTTAAAATCACATCTTCAACCACGTCACGCAATTCAGTCGGAATATCGGCATAAATCGCTAATTGTCCGGCGTTGACGATCCCCATATCCATACCAGCTTGGACGGCGTGATATAAAAATACGGCGTGGATGGCTTCCCGTACCGGATTGTTGCCACGGAATGAGAACGAGACATTGGAGACGCCGCCAGATACCAAAGCATGTGGCAGGGTTTGTTTAATGATGCGGGTGGCTTCGATGAAGTCCACGCCGTAGTTGTTGTGTTCTTCAATCCCTGTGGCGACGGCGAAAATATTGGGGTCGAAAATAATATCTTCGGGCGGGAAGCCGACTTGTTCGGTGAGGATTTTGTAAGCGCGTTGGCAAATTTCGCCCTTGCGAGCCATAGTGTCGGCTTGGCCTTGTTCATCAAACGCCATTACGATTACTGCGGCACCGTAGCGACGGACTAACTGGGCTTGTTTGATAAAGTTTTCTTCGCCCTCTTTAATCGAAATCGAGTTAACAATACCTTTGCCTTGAATGCATTTTAAGCCGGCTTCCAAAATCTCCCATTTTGAGGAGTCGAGCATGATTGGCACTTTGGCAATGTCCGGCTCGGCAGCGATTAAATTCAAAAACCGCACCATCGCCGCTTTTGATTCCAACATGCCTTCGTCCATGTTGATGTCGATGATTTGGGCACCGTTTTCAACTTGTTGTTTGGCGACATCTAAAGCGGCTTCGTAGTTTTCTTCAACAATTAGTTTTTTGAAAACTGCCGAACCGGTGACGTTGGTACGTTCGCCGACGTTAACGAACAAGGTTTCTGGGCCAATCGTCATGGGTTCTAAACCAGATAAATGGCATTTTTTTTCTAATTCAGGGATTTGTCTTGGTGGGTGTTGGCTAACAGCGTTGACGATGGCGCGAATGGTGTCGGGTGAAGTGCCGCAGCAGCCGCCGATGATGTTTAAGTAGCCGTTGGCCGCCCAGTCGGCCAATTCCGCAGCCATTTGTTCTGGGGTTTCGTCGTATTCGCCGAATTCGTTGGGCAAGCCTGCGTTGGGGTGGGCGGAAACGTAAGTGTCGGCGATCGTCGAGAGTTCTTCGATGTATTGGCGTAATTCTTGGGCGCCTAACGCACAGTTAAAACCAATCGAAATGGGTTGAACGTGTTTTAGCGAGTACCAGAATGCAGCGGCGGTTTGGCCGGATAAAGTGCGGCCTGAAGCATCGGTAATGGTACCTGAAATCATCACCGGCAGTTTATAGCCTAGCTTGTCGAAAGTTTGTTCGACGGCAAAAATCGCGGCTTTGGCGTTGAGGGTATCGAAGACGGTTTCGATCAAGATAATGTCAGCGCCACCGTCGATTAAGCCTTGTGTGGCTTCGCTGTAAGCTTCGACCAAATCATCAAAGGTGATATTGCGGTAGCCAGGGTCGTTAACATCCGGTGACATTGACGAAGTGCGGTTGGTTGGGCCAAGTACACCGGCGACAAAACGCGGTTTATCGGGGGTTAAGGCACTGACGTCATCGGCGACTTGTTTGGCTAATTTTGCTGAGGCGACATTGATTTCATAAGCCAGACTTTCCATTTGGTAGTCGGCCATAGCAATTTGGGTGGCGTTGAAGGTGTTGGTTTCGAGAATGTCGGAACCTGCATCCAAATAGGCGCGATGGATGGCTTTAATAATGTCCGGTTGGGTTAAGGACAGTAAGTCGTTATTGCCTTTCAGGTCGGTGGGCCAGTCAGCAAAACGTTGGCCGCGATAATCCTTTTCGCCCAGCTGGTAGCTCTGTATCATGGTACCCATCGCACCATCCAGAAATAAAATCCGTTGTGATAATTGCTGTTTTAATCGTTCGTTGCTGTTCATCGGCCTGAAAAGTCGGATATTGTTGTGGATGTTATCAACAGCGGTGATTTACCGCGCTTCTTTAAAACCACTTTATAAAGGAAATCTATGTCTAAGCCCAGTCTACTACATGTTGTAAAAAGTGTGTTTGCCGCAATTATTGGTGTGCAAAGCAATAAGAACCGCGAAGTGGATTTTAAGAGTGGTTCTTTGCCAGCTTATATTGCAGTTGGCTTGGTCGCGACACTGTTGTTTATTTATACGATAGTGAGCATCGTTTCTATGGTGACAGGGTCGTAGGAGAAGGGTTAAAGGCGGTAATTTCTAATCAATAAAAATTACCGCCGTAAAGCATTAGTTGCTAGAAGTTTTGAAGCTATTTTTGATGCTTGAAAACAGTTCGCTTAAGCCGCTAAACAAATTTGCTGGTGTTAACGATTGTTTCATGATGAACAAAGTGCGAACAATTGCAACGCTCAAGAAACCTGCAGTGGGTGGTAATAATTCAAGAAAAGTTGGCAAAATGGCGCCACCAACACCTTCTTGAGTTTTACGATCGCCAACGCTGGTTAAATCGCGTTCGTAAGCTTCGTTTGGATCTTTGCCGTCGAACATGTCAACAATTTCAATGTTTAGGGTGTAGAACAAGAATTGCATGGCTAAAAATAAGCCTGCACAACCTGCAACCCATAGCAAAGTATTGCCT
>JBJSYX010000436.1:0-3571 GCA_046090005.1 Methylomonas sp.
TCAGACTTTAGCTGGTTGGTTAATTAAAGAAATTAAACCCAATCATGTTCTGTTAGAGTTATCTGGTCAGGAGAAAATCTTAGAACTAATCACTATCAAGCCTAAAACTAAACCATCATCCGATTACGACCCAACTCTTAAACGGTAATTTATCCCTGTCTATGGATTTAAAATGTCATTAAATAAGATTTTTTGTCGGTTTTTTATAAAATCTATTGCTATTATTTTGATTTTATCAATAAGTGGTTGTGAGTTGATTGGTCCGCAACTACATCAAAAATTACCATTAACGGCGGTTAATAAAATTGAAGATGAAGGCCTATTACTGCCCCAACTAGCTAATCAGTCCAACTCGGATGCCGATAGTAATAAAATAAAAGTTGAAATCTTTAATGCCGATGAAGCTGCGTTAGGTCAAGAAAAATCTCAATTCAAGTCTAACAGTCATTCCGCTGATAAGGGTGAATTTAGTTTGAATTTTAATGATGCTGACATTACCGAAGTGGCTAAGGTAATCCTCGGTGATATTTTAAATAGAAACTACACTATCTCACCATTGGTAACAGGTAAAGTCGTATTACAAACCACTAAGCCTTTGGTTAGAAGTGAATTAATTCCAACTTTAGAAATGTTGTTAACTATCAATAATGCGGCTTTGACTGAGCAGAATGGTATGTATCTTATTAAGCCAGCCAACGAATCTTTATACAGTAGTTCAATTAGCTCGCTGTCTAGTTCTAAAATGCCGATTGGTTATCAAATTAGAGTTATTCCGGTTAAAAATGTCTCAGCACTCGAATTGTCTGATCTATTAAAACCTTTATTGCCTGAAAAATCTCTATTGCATGTTGATAGTTCAAAAAATCTGATATTGGCGGCAGGTTCTGGATATGAAATAAATCGTATTATTGATTTAGTTAATATTTTTGATGTTGATATTTTAAAAGGACGTTCGTTCGCTTTATTTACGCCGGCCCATGTCAGTGCTGGCAAAATTATTGATGAACTGAATCAAATTTTTAACACTAAAAAGGAAAAAGAAGGTGAGGTAAGTTTTTTTCGATTTATTGAAATTGAAAGACTTAATGCGATTTTAGTCATTACCCATCAAGAACACTATCTAAGAAGTATAGAAAATTGGATTTTGCGTTTAGATAGAGTTAATGCCGAGTCCGCTGGCGGGGTTAATGTTTATCGTGCTCAACATGTTAATGCTTTGGATTTATCTGACACATTAAACAATATCTTTAAAAATGGAACTCAAACTAGCAGTAAGGCCTCTATTGCTTCAGGCAGAAAGTCGCTATCAGCATCTAACAAACCAGATAAAGTTAATGATGGCGCTTTGGCTGCTAATCAAAATGACGAAACTAAAAGTTTAAGTAAACCAAGTGGTGGTTTACTAGGTTCTGGTGCTGGTTTTGGGGAAAATAATAATCAATTGTCCAATGTTAAAATTATTGCTGATACGGCTAATAATTCTTTAATCATTGTTTCTACTACTCAAGAATATAAAGTTATTCAAACTATTTTAAAACAGATTGATGTGTTGCCATTACAAGTGATGATAGATGCTACTATTGTTGAAGTAACGCTTAATGATCAATTGAAATACGGCATACAATGGTACTTAACTCATAATAATGGTGGGACTAATATTATTACGGGTGGTTCAGCTTCTCCACCTGACGGTATAAATTTAACCGATATTGCTAAAGGTGTTACTACCGGCGGTTTTTCTTATGCTTTTTCCAGTGGTTCTAAAGATATTAATGCCGTTTTACAGGCGAGTGCTACGGATAATAATATCAATGTTATTTCTTCTCCTTCGTTAATGGTTCTTAATAATCAAGAAGCTTCTATCAAAGTGGGTGATTCTGTGCCTATCCGATCTTCAATTTCTACTAATTTAAATAATAGTACGCCTGGCGGTATTCAAACCAGTTCGATACAAATGATAGATACCGGTATTCATTTAGCCGTCAGACCCCGTGTTAATGCTGGTGGCTTAGTATCTATGGATATTTTACAAACTGTGAATCAAGCTAAGGCAACTACTGATATTTCTGGGATTGATTCGCCGACAATCACTAAACGTGAGATTGAAACCAGTGTAGTAGTGCAAAATGGTGAAACCATTGCATTAGGTGGCTTAATCAAAGAAACCAATGATCACTCCAGATTTGGTGTGCCTGTTTTGCATGAGATTCCACTGTTTGGCTCATTGTTTGGTAGTACCAGTCGCAATAAAGATAAAACTGAATTAGTGGTTTTATTGACCCCTAGAGTGATGAAAAGTAGACAAGATGCTCAAGATGTTACAGAAGAATTTAAACGTAAATTAACTGGCATTTATGTAGAGACGATTGAAATTAATAATAACTTGGTTAATTAATGGCTATGGATATTGCTGATACTGTCGAGCCTGCTGATATTTATGCTGATTTTATTGAACGGTTAAAACAAAATGGTTATTTATCAGATAACGATTTGAATAAAGTCAAGCGCTTGCAAAGTGCTGGGCAAGATGATGTTTTACCGATAATGCTAATTCGACTCGGTATCTGTTCAGAACAAGATATTGCTAATACTTTTTCTATCCTGACTAATATAGAACATATCGCTGCTGATAGTATGCCTGATCAAGCTATTTTACCTGATTCAGTTTCGCTTCGTTTTCTTAAACAATATCATTTAGTAGGTATCGCTAAAAATCAAAATGACATCATGATTGCTGTTGTTGACCCGCTTGATGATTATATTGTCCATGCGATGAAATTAGCTACTGGTCATAATATTGTGCTTAAAATAGCTTGTTTATCCGATATAGATTCTGCTTTAGAGCATCAGTATGGCCAAGGTAAGTCGGAAATGGATAAATTAAAAGCTAATTTTAGCTTTGATGAGGATAATAGTAATGATGACTTAGAACATCTCAAGGATTTAGCCAGTGAAGCACCGATTATCAAAATGGTGAATTTGATTTTGCAAAAAGCCGTTGAGAATTTGGCATCTGATATTCATATTGAGCCATTTGAAGACAGTTTGAAAGTTCGGTTAAGAATTGATGGTATGTTACACGATATTGATTCACCACCGGTTTCGTCGACAGCCGCAGTTTTATCACGCATAAAAATTATGGCAAAATTAAATATCGCCGAACGTCGATTGCCTCAAGATGGCCGAATTAAATTGCAAATTATGGGTAAAGAGTTGGATTTGCGTGTTTCAACTATTCCGACTTTATTTGGTGAAAGTGTAGTGATTCGCTTACTTGATCAAGATAATGCAATATTGGATTTTGCTAGACTCGGATTTGTTGGCAAGCATGCCCAGCAATTTATGGATTTATTAACCCGTCCTCATGGGATTATTTTAATCACCGGTCCTACTGGGAGCGGTAAATCCACCACACTCTATGCGGCACTTAAAACTTTAAATACCTCGGAACGTAAAATTATTACCGTCGAAGATCCGGTGGAATATCAGCTTGAGGGCATCAACCAAATCCAAGCCAAACCACAAATTGGTTTAACTTTTGCATCCGCTTTACGGTCCATCGTCAGACAAG